>DAOVRJ010000197.1 GCA_030628225.1 Candidatus Zixiibacteriota bacterium
CTTGACCCAGAGTCAGAGTGAAGACTTTATCATGGGCTCAGAAAAACATCAGGCCACGGCGGATTTCGATTACTGCTTTGGAGATGCCACAGCCTCCTTCACCAACGCTTATACCGGGCAGGGAGAGGATAACGAGCCCCTGCGGGCAAGAGATTGCGTTCGCCATTTTGTCTACCTGCGGCCGGAGAACCTGATTGTTATCTTCGACAGGGTCGTCTCGGAGAATGCCGACTTTCAAAAACGATGGCTATTGCACAGCATCGACGCTCCCAGCTTATGGATAAATTCAGCATGGTCAACGGCCCCGGCAGGCATTCACGATTATGACACGGATATGATCAGAATAGATACGCCCGAAGATCGTGCCTTCGGGTCGGCCAGGGGTCGGCTCTTTTGCAAAACCCTCTTGCCTGATCAGCAGACCCACCGTGCTATTGGTGGCCCAGGTTACGAGTTCTGGATGCACGGGGAAAATAGATCAACGAACCTGCCAACGGGCACCAGGGTTCTGGAGGATCCCGGAGCCTGGCGCTTGGAGGTGCTTCCCGCCGTTCCCGACACCCTGGATTATTTTCTCCATGTTCTTTATCCTACAACGACACAGATCGAATCTATGCCTGCAGTTTCGCTGGTGAGCTCGGGTTCCGAAGTGTCCGGTGTGGCAGTAGATGGCCGGGTGGTAGTCTTTGCCAGAGGGGCCGAGCCTTTGGCCAGCGCCCAATACACAATATCTGGTTCTGGCCCACATAAACATCTGGTCTGTGGCATGGAGCCAAACCAGGACTATCAGATCAGGGAGGACGGATCTCCGGTGGGAATGGCGGTCGCCAGCGAGGAGGGCACCGTTTTCTTCATCCGCTCCCTGACGGGAAGCAAAACCTACCTGATCACCGCCAGCGACGATACCACCGCCCCGACCCCCATCAACGATCTGGGCGCCAAGGCAGGGTCGGAGCCCAATACCGTCCGTCTGACCTGGACCGCTCCCGGAGATGACGGCAACCAGGGCCAAGCCGCGTTCTATCACATCAGACGCTGGGACAACCCCATCACTGAGGCGACTTGGAACCAGGCTACCCCGGTGGCCGATCCGCCCAGCCCCGGACCTGCGGGTACCAGCGAGACCTTCTCGGTTACGCAATTGCCCTCTGGCATCACTCACTACTTTGCCTTGAAGACCGAAGATGAAAGCCACAACTTGTCAGACATCTCCAACAGCCCCGGCGCCATTCCCATTGCCGACACCACAGCGCCACAGATCTACGGTGTTCAGGTCACCGATCTGGGAGAGACGACGGCCACCATCCGGTGGGAAACGGATGAGGCGGCCACCTCGATTGTGGCTTACGGATTAAGCTCATCCTGTTCCCTTTCTACACCCGTGGACTCCGCCTATGTCCTGACGCACTCCGTAACTCTGCCAGATTTGGATCCGGGAGCTCTCTATTATTACCAAGCCATCAGCGAAGATCCAGACGGAAACAGGGGGGAGTCTGCGGTGTTGAACTTCACCACTCCCAGAGACGAGGTTCCGCCGACCATACTCTCCGTGACGGTCCTCAGCGCATATCAAGTCGATCTTAAATTCAGCGAGCCCCTGGAGGAAGTTTCTGCTGAGTTGGAGACCAACTATGAAATCGACCACGGAGTCGCTGTGTTGGATGCCAACCTGGATCTGGATCTGAGCACGGTGCACCTGACAACGAGGGAGCATGAGGAGGGAATCATCTACACCATCACGGTAAACAATGTCCGAGATCGGGCATCAATTCCCAATTCCATCGCACCGAACAGCGTTGCTAGCTACCAGCTTGTTCTTGAGATCGAGGTTTCCAGTCTGAACAAGACGGACTACCAGACGGGCATGCTGGGTGTTGGGGACCAATATTATGTGGATCGCTCTTACATCATATTGGACCTGCCCCCGGAATATCAGTCTTTGTTGTGGATCAAGACAGCCAATGATGACAAGCTTGGCACCTCAGAGCAGTTCCTTACCTTTACGGTGAACCAGGATGTGACCGCCTATGTTGCCTATGACAATCGCGCTTACAGTTTGCCGTTTTGGATAACCGATCATTATACCGCGACAGGAGCGGGGGTTGAGGTCACCGATGGTGCTTCGCCTCTTCATCTGTGGGCTCGGGATTTTCCCGCCGGAACGGTAGTCATGGGTGGGAACTTGGCTGAGGGTGCCAGTGGTGCGACCAGTATGTATGTGGTCTTGCTTCGCGGTCAGGGTTCTGTGGCCGATACAGTGGCGCCCCTTATTTCCCAGGTGGCTGCCACCGACATCACCGATTCTACAGCCACCATCCAGTGGTCCACAAATGAGCCATCCGATTCCCAGGTGGAATATGGTTTTGACGCCGGCTACGGCTACACCAGCTCCCTGGACTCCACTTTGACACTGAACCACCAGGTGGACATCTCTCTCCATGCTGCGGCGGCAAAGTTTGCGTCTCCGCCAGACAACCGGGCAGCTCAGGAGTCGGTGGCAGCAAGGATTGGGGGATCTCGAAGCCCCCGCGGGAAAGGTCCCTTACCCAAGGACAGCCCAGAAGAGGTGATTTATCACTACCGGGTATTGAGCAAAGATATCTTCGACAATTTAGCCATTTCCGAGGATGACACTTTTGTTGTGGTTCTGGGGGACACTACTGCGCCCCAGATTGTGAATATGCAAATTTGGTCTGTGATGGATACCAGCGGCCAGGTGAGCTGGGGAACAGATGAGCTTGCCCGCGCCACCCTTTACTATGGTTTGCAAAAAGATGACTACCAATGGTCTCTGGAGGACACCACCCTGGCTTCCAGCCATCAATTCAGTTTGCAGGGGTTGGCGCCGGCCACCACTTACCATCTCCAGGCCTGGAGCGCAGATGTGTTGGGTAACTGGTCCGTTTCTCCAGACACCACCTTGGTGACCAAACATCTGTTGCCCAAACAGCCAGGAAAACCAAGCCATTACGACGATTGAAAATATTTGTGGATAGCTTCCATCTTTCCTTTAGCACGATTTCGATTTGCAAAACCCCGGGAGAAGCCCTGACGATCCCCCGGGGTTTAGTGTATATGACCAGGCATATGGTCAAAAAAACCCACATTTTGTAAAAAACCCTTGCTTTTTTGAGCAGCGGTTTTTAGATTAGAGTATGCACCATTATCTGGTGTTTCGATGGGCTTTGTCCACCAGGTCTTGGGCCCTAACTGGGGGTTGAGTAAGATTATTCACAGGTGGGCCGGAAACGCTCATTTTGAGGAGAGTTTCAGTTCTAAATCGCACCTTCCCTTTTTCCTCGCTTATGCCGATGAATACTCATTTTCGCCGACAGCTTATAGATTTATTCATCCTCTTTTCTGTGGCCCTAGCCAGCGCCTTGTGTCCTCTTTTGGCTGTCTCCTCAGAGGCAGGGGATGTGGATGACGACCATCAAATTGGGTTTGTCTGGGAGCCCCCCATAAACGCAGAGACAACAGTGATGTATTACCGCGTATATCTGTCCGTGAACGGAGGAGCTTTCCGGCGGATAGACACCACCACTAATACTTACTATGTGGTTCCGGGAGATAGTGGCTATTGCTACAGGCTCTGTGTGGCCGGGGTCAATGCACACGATGAGCAGGGTGTCCTTTCTCCCGAATCGGATGAGGTCCTGTGCCTGCCCGTGGAAGAAACGCCGGTGATGCTTAGCTTTGCCTCCGCGAAGGTCCAGGGGACCCCGGGACAGTTGAAACTCATCTGGGAGACCACCGGATATCTGGAACCCGGCAGTTTTCGGATACGGAGATGGCACCTCGAGAAGAAGGTGGAACGCCTCCTGGAGCTGGAAATCTTGGAGGAACCCGGGTCAGATAACGGTTTGTTTCGCTATTGGTGTGTGGACCGAAACGTGCAGCTGGGGGAAACCTACCGATATACCATCCAGGCGAAGGATCCCTCTGGGATCGGGGCTTTGGCCATCTCCATCTGCGCCGAAGCGGTGGGCCCCAGGAATTTCCTCCTGTATCAGAACTATCCGAACCCCTTCAATGCCGAGACCATCCTGTCTTATCAGAACTCCAAAGCGAGCTATGTATCCCTGGTCATCTTCAACGCCCGCGGGCAGAAGGTGCGCACGCTGGAGGAGAGTTTTAAGGCGCCGGACATCCATATGCTCTCTTGGGATGGCACCGATCAAAATGGCATACCTGTGGCCAGTGGCATCTACTTTTGCAGCTTGTGGAGCGGAGATTTCGTCGACGTGAAGAAGATGACCGTGATCCGGTAACTGGTCGCCTCACCTGCTTGCCGAGTTTCGAACCGCGTTCCGTAGATCTCCCCGGAAGTGTTGGTATTCAAGCCAGTGGGTTGCAAAATGAGACAGCATATGTGAAATAAATTGCACTTTTAATGCTTTTTCGCTCACTTTTCTGGTGTTTTTAGGAGGGTTGAGGCTCGTTTTTTCGAGCCATGCCCTCTTTTTTTGTAGATAATTGTTCCTAAATTGGTGTCAGAAGGGCTTTCCCGCCCCTTTTTTGCTATTATTCACCCAGGGGGAGGGAAGAAAGAGAGGATTGGCATGTACTTTGCGATTAAGTCTTCGCAGAGGTAGAAAAATCAAGGACAGTTCGGGGTCAGTTTTCCGATGAGGAGAAGGTTTGAACTCCAAAGCTTGGAAGTTA
>DAOVRJ010000215.1 GCA_030628225.1 Candidatus Zixiibacteriota bacterium
GCCGTCCTCACTCTCCCGTTCGGCCGGCCGCCAGCCTCGCTGTCTTCCGCTACCCCCTCTGAAAGACCGAGATTCGAGATTCGAGATTCGAAACTCGGGAACCGGGAACCGAAAAAGAAGAAAGCCGAACAGCACCGTTTCTAACCATCCACGGATCGTGAATGAGGAAAAAGATCGCCAATCTCATAATGCAGCTTCAAACCAACCTCCAGACCCGAAAAAATCTGTCATTGCGAGGCGCGAATGCGCCGTGGCAATCCCCTTGCAAAGCAACGTCGGTAAAAGTAAAAAAAGGTGGGGTGACCTCGCCCCTACAGTATGTACTGAAGGTTAACGCAGAGAACGTATCACGCCCGGCATCTCCAATTGGGCGGGCACGGCATGCCGTGCCCCTACAAAGAAATTGTTATTGGAAGAGCACTTCGAGCTCTCCAGGATTACAGATATTTTCTATTTGAGCGATCTCTTCTTAGAGCCAACGAATCCTTGCAATCTTATTATTCAGGCACTTAAACTCACAACTTAAACCAACACTCGAGGTGAAAAGCCATGTCAGCACCAAAAATAAAAGCCCCTCACGGCACTACCCTCAGCTGCAAGGGCTGGCACCAGGAGGCGGCCATGCGCATGCTGATGAACAACCTGGACAGCCAGGTGGCCGAGAGACCGGAGGAGCTCATCGTATACGGGGGCACCGGGAAGGCGGCCCGCAACTGGGATTGCTATCATGCCATCGTAAGAACGCTCCAGGAGCTGGAGAACGATCAAACGCTGCTGGTCCAGTCGGGCAAACCGGTGGGCGTCTTCAAGACGCACCCGCATGCTCCCCGGGTGCTCATCGCCAACTCGCTACTGGTGCCCAAGTGGGCCACCTGGGAGCACTTCTGGGACCTGGAGGACCGCGGCCTGATCATGTACGGACAGATGACCGCGGGAAGCTGGATCTACATCGGAACTCAGGGTATCCTGCAGGGGACCTACGAGACACTGGCGGAGCTGGCCCGGCAGCACTTCGGGGGCTCGCTCAAGGGCAAACTGGTGCTCACCGCCGGCATGGGGGGGATGAGTGGTGCTCAGCCTTTGTCCGTGACCATGAACGAGGGGGTCTGCCTGGACGTGGAGGTGGACCGGGCGCGGATCCAGAGACGACTGGATTCGGGGTACTGCGACACCATGACCGAGGACCTGGACGAGGCGTTGAAACTGGTGGAGGATGCCCTAAGCCGGCAGCAGCCCCTCTCCGTTGGGCTGGTGGGCAACGCATCGGAGATTCACCCGGAGCTGGTCAAAAGGGGAATAACCCCGGACGTGCTCACCGACCAGACCTCGGCCCACGACGCCCTCAACGGATACGTGCCCGGAAAGATGAGCCTGCCGGAGGCGCTGGCGCTCAGGAAGAAGGATCCCCAGGAATATACGAAGCGAGCCTACGAGTCCATGGCCGTTCACGTGCAGGCCATGCTGGCCATGCAGAAGAAGGGTGCGGTGACATTCGACTACGGCAACAACATCCGCGGCCAGGCCCACAAGGCCGGCGTTGAAAACGCCTTCGACTTCCCCGGCTTCGTCCCCGCCTTTATCCGGCCCCTGTTTTGTGAGGGCAAGGGTCCCTTCCGCTGGGCGGCCCTGTCCGGCGACCCGGAGGACATTCGCAAGACGGATGAGGTTGTCCTGCGTGAGTTTCCCGAAGATACCGCCTTGTGCCGCTGGATCCGCCTGGCCCAGGAGAAGGTCCAGTTTCAGGGATTGCCTTGCCGCATCTGCTGGCTGGGCTATGGCGAGCGGGCTCACTTCGGCAGGATCATCAACGAGATGGTGGCCAGTGGAGAGCTGAAGGCGCCTGTTGTAATCGGTCGCGACCATCTGGACTGCGGCTCTGTGGCCTCGCCTTACCGGGAGACGGAGGGGATGAAGGATGGATCGGACGCCATCGCCGACTGGCCCATCCTCAACGGCTTGCTCAATGCCATCTCCGGGGCCTCCTGGGTCTCGGTGCATCACGGTGGTGGGGTGGGCATAGGTTTGTCCATTCACGCCGGCATGGTCATCGTGGCCGACGGCACCGATGAGATGGCCGTGCGCCTGGATCGTGTGTTGACCAACGATCCGGGCATTGGCATCGCCCGTCACGCCGACGCCGGGTATGAAAAGGCCATCGAGACTGCCAAGGAGAAGAGGATTCAGGTGCCCATGATGAAGTGAGCGATCACCCTTCTTTCCCGACCCCAGTGGCAGTTGGCAGTAAGCAGAAATTGAAATGCAAAGTGAAAAATGAAAAGTAAAAAATGCAAATTGGGAAGATCAGTTGAGCTCAGCCTTTACGAATCCCGGATCCCAGTAATTCCTCGAATCTCGAATCTCGGTTCTTCATCCAGGATCCAGGAAAGAAAAACACGTATCCGTGAAAAAGAGAGGGATTAGGGGTTAGAGAATTAGGGGTTAGGGATTAGGGGTCAGGGATTAGGGACCCCGGAAAGACAGGGATTAGGGATCAGGGGTTAGTGACCCTACCCTGCACCATTCTTTTCAACTTGTTGAGATAACATGAGCTTTTTGATTCTGTTCTTTTCCCTAACCCCTATACCCTAACCCCTAAATCCTGGCTGAGTTGGTGTCGGGCCCCTAAATTCTGGAGTAGGGAAAGGGGAAGTGTGGAAATCCTTAACTATCTAACGAGCTCCGATCTATTTAACCAGGATCCAGAATCGGTCTTTCTTTTCTCCAGTCTCGAGTCTCGTATTCCACCTTCACGCTGAAAAGTGAAGGATCAGCTAGTTGTCACCACTCAGGTCCACGGAGGGAAAATGCCTCAGGAAGAAGTTGACCTAGTTGTCAAAAACGCCTGTCAGTTATTGACGTTACAATCGGATGAAAAAGGACCTCACCGCGGCGTCCGGATGGAAGATCTGGGTTTGGTGAGCGATGGGGCCGTGGCCGCATCTGAGGGTCTGATCGTGGCCGTGGGGACCACGGATGAGGTGATAGCAGCCATTTCGGTGGGTCCGCAGACGACGATAATCGATGCCCGGAACATGGTGGTCATGCCCGGGTTCGTCGACCCACACACTCACCCGGTCTTTGCCGGCAGCCGTGAGGAGGAATTCGAGCTACGCATCAAGGGGGCTTCATACCAGGAGATCGCCGCCAGCGGTGGGGGAATTCGATCCAGCGTGCGCAGCCTGCGCCAGGCCACCTACGAGCAGTTGATAGAGCTGGCCCGGCCCAGGCTGGACCGCATGCTTTCTTTTGGGATCACAACGGCTGAGGCTAAAAGCGGTTACGGGCTGAGTCTAACAGATGAGTTGAAGTCCCTGGAGGTTATAGCTCAACTGAACAGGGAGCATCCCCTGGATCTGATACCCACTTTTTTAGGAGCCCACGAGGTGCCCGACGAGTTTCGCCAAGATCGGCAGGAATACATACGTCTGATTATAGAGGAGATGATCCCGCAGGTGGCTGAGCGGAAGCTGGCCGAGTTCTGCGATATCTTCTGCGAGCAGGGGGTCTTTGACGTGGCGGAGTCCCGGGAGATTCTCACCGCCGCCAAAGAAGCCGGGCTGAAGCTGAAACTGCACGCCGACGAGCTGGCCGCCAGCGGCGGGTCCGTGCTGGCCGCTGAATTGGGAGCAATATCCGCCGACCATCTGGTCTTCGTCGATGAGCGGGGCATCCGGGCTATGGCCGGGGCTGGTGTGATTCCGGTGCTCCTTCCCGGCACCACATTCAGTCTGGGCCTGGACAGATATGCTCCGGCCCGCCGAATGATCGAGGCCGGCCTGCCCGTGGCCCTGGCCACCGATCTGAACCCGGGAAGCTGTCTGACCGAGTCCATGCCCATGATTATCACCTTAGCCTGTCTGGGGATGAAGATGACCGCCGCAGAGGCCATAACCGCCGCCACCATAAACGCCGCCTGCGCTGTGGACCGGGGAGATAGTTTGGGCAGCCTGGAGCCAGGCAGGCGGGCGGATCTGGTGATCTGGGACATGGATAACTATAAGGTTTTGCCCTACCACTTTGGCGTGAACCTGGTGGACACGGTGATCAAATCGGGCCGGGTGGTTTACCGTCAGGGTCGGTTTTTCCATACGGAGGCTTGATGTCATGAGGTCTTGGGAAATAGCTTTACTGCTA
>DAOVRJ010000238.1 GCA_030628225.1 Candidatus Zixiibacteriota bacterium
AGGCTACACTCCTCCCTGGAGTATCGTACCCCAGAGGAGGTCTATTTCAGAAAACCACTGGTACAGACACCGATGCAGACTCTCAATGAAATGCACCTTAAATCAGATCAAATTTTGTCTTGACAATGGGGGTAAGCTTAACTTCTACGTAGAATTTTCCTTTTTTTATATCTTCAAACCCCCAGCGCAAAAAACTCACCATGGGGCGACAAACATACCCACAATAGAACCACCGGCCTGATTCTCGCGCTTCCCCCCGGATCCACCCGTGCCCCTTTATCGATCGGCCAAACTATGCCCGCACAGAAAATATCCCTCTTTCCGCCAAGCTCCAGGGAGAGAAAAAAAGCCGTTTTGTGCTCAACGAACCGAATGAGCAGATAAAACGACCTCATAGGAAGAAAAAAAAATCTGAACACAAGGGCAGGGCCGAATCAGGGAAGATTAACATACCCCCGCAGCTTCTTGCTGCGACTGGGGTGTCTCAGCTTCTTCAGGGCTTTGGCCTCAATCTGTCGAATCCGCTCCCGGGAGACGTTGAAGATAGCCCCCACCTCCTCCAGAGTCCTCGGGCATCCATCTCCGATGCCAAACCGAAGCCGAATGACCCGTTCCTCCCGCTGGCTGAGTGTCCCCAAGATCTCCTCTAACTGGGTCTGCAACATTACGAAGGCAGCGGATTGGGCTGGAGAGGTGAACTTGGTGTCCTCGATAAAGTCCCTCACCTGCGTATCCTCGCCGGTGGTGAGGGGTTTGTCAAGGGAAATCGGGCTCTGAGCCAGCTTCAAGACGCTCTTTACTTTATCCAGAGGAAGATCGACCACCTGGGAAATTTCCTCGGGAAAAGGTTCCCGGCCGAACTCCTGAAGCAATTTGCCCCGGGCATTGATGACCTTGTTGATAGCCTCGATAATGTGCACGGGTACCCGTATGGTACGGGCCTGCTCGGCGATGGCCCGGGTCATGGCCTGGCGGATCCACCATGTGGCATAGGTGCTGAATTTATATCCTTTCCGATAGTCAAATTTCTCCACGGCGCGGATGAGCCCGGCGTTACCCTCCTGAATCAGATCCAGGAATTCAAGCCCTCTGTTAGTGTACTTCTTGGCAACGCTGATCACCAGGCGCACGTTGGCCTCGATGATCTCCTGGCGAGCATGAGCGCTGACTTTCTTCCACCTCTGCAACTCCCTCAGGTTCTCCTTGAGATCCGCAACCGGGATCCGGGCATCTCGCTCCACACGCCGGATTTTCCGCTGGGCATTTCTTATTATTCTGGACAGCTCCAGGAGAACTGGGACTTTATTCCCGCTTTCTTTCTCGACCTTCTTTCTCTCTTTTGGATTCTTGTCCACTCTCCGGGCATACATGTGGATCTGCTCGGCGGAGAGGTTGGCTTGCTCGGCACAGCTCTTGATCTCCTGCTCCGCCGCATCGACCCGCCTGACCAGATTTCTCAGTATGCCCACCAGCCGCCCGATCTGCTTGGGGCGGAGATTTAGTCTTTCCAGATCCCGGCAGATCCTGACCTGTTTGACCACAACCTTCTTGACCCAGCCGTTGTCTCCCCGAACACCCCTGCGCCACTGAGAGACCAACAACCTGTCCAGCTCAACGCTCTCTTTTCTGACCCGATCCAGAACCTTTAAAATACGTTTCCTGGCCCGATTCAGATGAGACTGCGGCATCCACTCCCCTAACTCGACTGGCAGAAAACCATCGATATCGACCTTGTTTCGGGCAAGTCTCTGGCCCAGCTGAAGAATTTCGTCCACCGAGATCATGAACTTAAAGAGGATCTCCCGGGCTTTTTTGTCTGCCTCTTTGATTCTCCGGGCAATCTTCACCTCCATTTTCCTGTCCAGCAGGGGAACACGACCCAGTTCCTTCATATAGATCCAGATCGGGTCGTCGAAACGCGTGGACCGGGACCGACTGGCCCGTTTCTTATCTGATCTAGCCGCCTTTCTGTGCTCATCTTCCAAACCCAACATCTTGATATTCAGCTCCCGAAGCCGGTAGATGATCTCATCCACCTTGTCAGCGAAGTTCGGGTCCTCCGAGAGACTGCGGATTTGGGTCAGGGTGACGTACCCCTGTTCCCTGGCAATTTTACACAGCCGACCGATGTGCACAGACCATTCGCTATCTTTCATGGGGACTATGTTATCTCCAAAAGATCCATCTTAAGGTGACGAAGAGCTTGATTGGAACCGTTGTTGTGCAATTTGGGTATAACGCCGGGTCAGCCGGTCAGCGAGGGACTGGTCACCCTTCTTTTTTGCTTCCTGCAGTTGTTCTTTGATCTTGCGCATTTCTTTCAAAAACCTTTTTGCCTCGAAGTAGCGCACATGGTCTTCTAAAAGCTGCTCGATCTGGCCCTCTTCCTCCGAAAGACAAAGTTCCGAGATAAGGGATTCCAATCCCATATCGGCTATGGAATTCATCAGCTTCGCCGGCTCAGCCGATCCTTTCTCGCCGGCTGCAAAAAGCTGTTGAGCGAGTTTACTGTGATTCTCATCGTTAAAATCATCGGGAGAAAGACGCATCTGCACTCGCGAAATCAGATTTGGATTCTGCAACAACAATGCTAGCAATTTTCGCTCCACCAACTCAGCTTTCCGAGGAATTCCCTCGCCAACTAGAACTTGCGGCGCTTGTTTTCCTCGCCTCCGGGGAGAAGCCCTTTCCACGGCCAGGGCGATGAGCTTATCGTCCACGCCCATTTTCTCTGCCACCTCTTTCAGATACAAACCTTTCTTAATGGGATCGTCAATCAAGCTGATGGTCCGGCCCATCTCCTCAATGACCTCGACTTTGCCCTCTACGGAGGAAAAATTCACCTTCTGGAGAAGATAGCTCAGCTTATAATCGATAAATGACTGAGCGTTCTGAAGGCTTTTGACCAGATGATCTCCCCCCTTCTCCCTGACCACCTGATCGGGATCCATGCCTGATGGAAGAGAGAGTGCCTTGGCCGAAATCCCAGCCACCAGCAATAGATCGAGGCCCCGCTGGGCGGCGGCGATGCCGGCTGAGTCGGCGTCGTAGACGATAATGGCCTCCTGCGCATAGCGAGAGAGCAGGCGCGCCTGGTGAGAGGTCAGAGCTGTGCCCAGAGAGGCTACCACATTCTCGATGCCCGCCTGAAAGAGGCTCAACAGATCGGTATAGCCCTCCACAATAACCGCCACCCCCGTCTTGCGGATGGCTCCCTTGTTTTGAAACAGGCCATATAGAGTTTTGCCTTTCTGGTACACCGGGGTCTCGGAGCTGTTGATGTACTTAACCTCATCGCTCTCCTCCAGAACCCGTCCGCCGAAGGCGATGAACTTCCCGCTAACATTGGTGATGGGGAAAACCAGACGGTCTCGAAACCGATCATAGTAGCCCTGACCGAAATCCCTCTCCAGGACCAACCCCGCCTTAAATAGAACCTCAGCAGAGATGGAATGACGACCGGCTCTGTTGATCAAACCGTCCCAGCCTGGCGGAGCGTAGCCCAGACGAAAGGTCTCTATGACCCGATCGCCCAGCCCCCTCTGTTTCAGATAGCGACGCGCCCTCTCGCCCTCGATGCCCTCCAGAAGCTGCTGGTGATAGTGGGCGGCAGCCAGATGATTGGCCCGGTACAGGGGCTCATATTCGGAACGATCCTCAGGGCCTTGACC
>DAOVRJ010000045.1 GCA_030628225.1 Candidatus Zixiibacteriota bacterium
AACTTATCAATGATTGGGTAAGAACTATTGCTATAGATCCAAACACTTCTGCTGTATACGTCTCCAATCCTTATGGACTATATAAAAGTACGAACGGTGGAGTAAATTGGACTTATTTAGGTCATTTAAATGCCTTTATCAGTTCCATAGCCGTTGATCCAAACGATAACAATATTGTTTATGTCGGTATTCGCAGTGATAGTTCGATGTATAAAAGTGTAAACGGCGGTCAAGATTGGTTCACAGTTAACAACGGGCTTGAAGGAAACGAAATCGAAGTAATCGCTATCGATCCAAATAATTCCAATGTTCTATATGTTGGAACGCGATCTACGGATGGAGCATATAAAAGTATTGATGGAGGATTACACTGGTCCTGTATTAGTACCGGTATGGATATTGTGGCAAGAGCTATCGCAATTGATCCCTACAGTTCAGAAACCATTTACATTGGTTCTTCTATTGGAGTTTTTAAAAGTACTGATGCAGGTACCAGCTGGGTTGCTAAAAATAACGGTTTGCTTAGTCAAGATATATCATTCCTTTTTATTCATCCCGAGAGTACAACCGTCATATATGCAAGCAATTATGCGGGCATTCATCGAAGTAACAATGGAGCCGACAACTGGATTCCCGTCGGGTCGTATCCGAGCCATCGTACTGTCCTATCATTGAGTCATGATCCATCAAATCCCGAAAGAATTTATGTCGGTTATTACCATGCTGAGGGATTATTTAGAAGTGATAGTCTAGGTGTAGATTGGACTGAATTATCGATTCCAAACACTGACATAACAAGTATCGGCATTCCTGCTTCTCTAAACAATATAATCTACGCAGGTTCTCGTTCAGGAACCTGTGAAGCCGGAATCTTTAAAAGCACAGACGGAGGAGCACATTGGATAGAGCTTGACGTAAATGGAGTCAACGAAGTGGCGGCAATTTCTATTGATCCCCTGCAGCCAGAAGTTTTATATGCTTGTGCGAAAGAGGCGGTTTTTAAAACAACAGATGGCGGAAATAATTGGACGCCTACAGCGCCTGCAGGGGGAGGATGTTCAGTTACTTCATTAGCGATAGATCCAAATGCAACAGAGACAATTTATGCCGGTTTAGTGCCTGATGATTGGGGTCTTCCTTACGGATTATACAAAAGCATTGATGGTGGATTGACTTGGTCAGTAATGAATAATGGTGCTCCAGCTCCAAATGGAGACGGAGTCTTATGTTTTGTGTTAGACCCCCAAAATAGTAATATCATATATGCAGGCTGGGGTTCGGGGATTTATAAAAGCACCGATGCTGGAACGACCTGGGCTAGTGCTTCTATGGGACTACCATTTGGATCCGTCTATGCTCTGGCAATTAATCCTAGCAACTCCTCAATTCTCTATGCTGGATTGGGCTCATCAGAACTTTTTAAAACTATCAATGGAGGCGATTCCTGGTTTAAAGTTAGCGATGCTCTTGTGGAGTACGGTTACATAAGTTCAATTGTTATTAACAATGCAAATCCAGACGAGTTGCATGCAGCTACGTTTCCATCTTCAACCGGAGGTGTATTTAGAAGCCAAGATGGTGGTACAAGCTGGCATAATGTAAATGAGGGATTGAGCTCTATTTCAATTAATACTCTCGCATTGGACCCTTCGAATAACAACCTAATTTATGCGGGTTCAAGAGGAGCAGGGATTCTTGTAGGAAGCTCATTTACCAATAGTATTGATGACGAAAATGATGCACTGGTAAATGACTTTTCATTATATCAAAATTATCCAAATCCATTTAATTCTGAAACAACAATAAATTACTATTTGCCCAAAGCATCAAATGTTGTATTAGCTATTTATAACATTTCAGGGCAGCAAGTAAAGGTCCTTGCTAATGAGAAGCAATCAAAAGGTTTTCACACTGTTAACTGGGACGGAAAAGATAGGTTCTGCAATAATGTGAGTTCAGGTATTTATTTTTGTCGTTTACAGGCCGGCGCGCAATTTCATTGTAGTAAAATGCTGCTGTTGAAATAGTTCTTACTTGATTCTGGACGATTTTGTAAGTCCGCATCTAACACCTATGAGGTCTCCCTTGTCAAAAGAAAATAGTTCTCCACCAAGCCGGTGGGGTGGCCGACTTTGACTTTCATAAAAACTTAACAGCCTGACTTGGTTTCTCGCTAATTGGTGTGGGCTGTTGCTGTCCCACACCCGCGCATGCAGCCGATGGCGGATTCCATTCTCTTTCCATTCCTTCCATTCTTTCCATGATGGCAGTGGGCAGGACCCAACCTGACCCCGCCAAAAGGCATTCGTGATTGACCTCGCCGCGGCTGATGCGCAGACCGTTATCTCTATCAAAAACTACTTGCATTCATCCTACCATTATAATACATTCTTACCAGTAAGATTATTCATAGGAGGTATCAATGAGCAAAGTAGCTACCACAAAATTGTCGTCCAAAGGGCAGGTCGTTATACCAAAGGAAGTACGAAAACAGCTCGGCCTCAAAACCGGGGACCCCTTTATTGTCATCGGAAATGATGATGTGATCATTCTCAAGAGCATTGCCCCACCTTCTATGAAAGATTTCAATCATCTCATCCAACACGCTCGCCAGAAAGCCAAGATGGCCAAGATGAAGCGTTCCGACATCACCAGAACTACTGCCAAAGTTAGAGGACGCAGATGAGGCTCATCGTTGATACGAATGTATTCATTTCTGGCATCTTCTTCTCTGGACCGCCATATGATATTCTAAACGCCTGGCGTCATAGAAAAGTAGAGATGGTCATTTCATCCGACATCCTGGATGAATACCGGAGAGTTGGAGAAGAGTTGGCAAAACAATATCCGGGCATCGACATGGGCCCTATTGTGGAGCTTCTTGCTATCAAAGCGAGAATCTTTGACGCTTCTCCTCTGGATGAAAATGCATGTTCTGATCCTGATGACGACAAATTTATCGCCTGTGCTATCGCTAGTAGAACAAAATTGATATGCAGCGGCGATAAGGCATTGCTTAGGACATCTGGCTACCGAGGCATTACAGTTTTGAAGCCCAAAGATTTTGTGGATATCTACTTGGAAAAGAAGAGATAACCAGCGCATTCAGCCAACGGCGGATTCCATTCTCTTTCCATTCCTTCCATTCTTTCCATGATGGCAGTAGGCAGGACCCAACCCGTCCCACCCAAAAGGCGTTGACTCTCCACCGCGGCTGATGCGCTGACCGTTAGGTATATCGAGCCATATTCTAAATTTAATGCTTGCACGGTATCCGTGATAATATTATATTCTACATGAGCCCCTCGAACTGGAGTTGTTAGAGTGATTTCATCCTTTGGAGACAAAGCTACCGAAGATATCTATCATGGAAGAAAGACGAAAGAAGCCCGAAAATATCCTGCAGACATCATCAAGACTTCACTCAGGAAGCTAGATCTGTTGAATGCAGCCGTGGATCTCAGAGATCTTCGATCACCCCCTGGTAATCGTCTTAAGGCATTAAAGGGCAATTTGAAGGGTTTCTATGGCATCAGGGTGAATGACCAGTGGCGAATCATTTTCAGATGGGAGGCAAAGAACGCATATGACGTAATGCTCACAGATTATCATTACTAAGAAAAGAAAGGATCAAAAAAATGTTACCTGAGAGAAGAATCCCAACACATCCTGGGGAGATACTCCAGGAAGAATTTATCACGCCTCTAAACCTCACCCAAGTCGAGCTTGCCAATCACCTCGGAGTTCCCGTACAGCGTATCAACGAGTTAGTTCGTGGTAAACGAGGGATAACTCCACAGACAGCTTGGCTGCTCTCGCAGGCCTTTGATACGACGCCGGAGTTCTGGATCAATTTGCAGACTTCTTACGATCTTGCCAGGAACCGTCCGCCAAAGAAGGTGCCCAAGCTTAGTCAAGTTATTTGAATGTTGAGTTTTAGACCACCGAACCCGCGCTGGCTTTTCCGCAGCGCTCCAAAACCGGCCTGTTAGGCCTGGCATTCGATAAGAGGAGAAAATGGAAGAGAAAAAAACAGTATCAACGGTCAAACGGGTCGGTGGGTATCTCCATCGGGTGGTCCCTATTCATGACAGTACGGGCAAGGTCATGAACTACGTGCTCAAACCGTTGATGGTAGAATTTCGTCCCCGGGACCTGATGCAGATCATCGTCGGTGCTTCGATCCTTGCCGTCCCCGTTGCCTTCACGGAGGAAACGTGGCACCTGGGGACGAAGCTGCCGACGGTCAACATTCTCATGCTGAGTGCCGTGTCTATTTTGTTCATTGCATTTTTCGTGTACTTCAACTTCTACCGTTTTATTTTCAAAGGTCACGTTTTTGAATACTGCAAGCGCGTTTTCGCGATATACTTGTTCTCATTGCTTATTGTCGGTCTGATTCTCACCATCATCCAGAAGTGTCCGTGGGGATCGGACAACCTGCTTGCCCTGAGGAGAATTTTCATCGTGGCCTTCCCGGCCTCCATGAGTGCTGCCGTGAGTGACATACTCAAATAGGATCTTCGAGCTGTTGCAGCGAGCTGATCATCGCGTAGGCGCCGAAAGCACACGCAGAACGATCGCTGATCATCACTTAACTATATGATGAGATCTGACATACGAATGGAAAAAAGGAGAGAATGAAAGTCCTCGTAATAATGATAAATTCTTCGAAGTTGAGAAAAAAAGGCGCGCGGCATGATCATCTTCAATGCAACAGATATATGTATGATCTTTGAAAGGAGGCGCTCGATGACAAAGCTTCAACGATTGGTTATTTTGCTTTTATTGCCATTGCTATTGCCCATTGCCATTGGGGGAAGAACCTTCGGCGGGGAGGGCGGCCCTGCAATCACCGACGATGGCATCCTGTTCTCCTGCATGGCGCCCGGCGCAGGCCAGGTCTTTTTGGCGGGGACCTTCAACAACTGGGCTCCGAATAAAGACCTGATGACCCAGACGGAAGATGGCCTATGGCAGATGATCGTGAAACTTCCAGATGGCCATCACCAGTACAAGTTCGTGGTGGACGGCAATTGGCAGCACGACCCGGACAATCCGGCCACGGCCGACGACGGATACGGGGGTTATAACTCGGTCCTGGCCATCAAGGAAGGCAAGATCATCCCTGTAGAAACGGAACCCGCCCGGGTGATGCCCACCCACATCGCGCCTCCACCAAAGAATCCCCTCTACCTGGCCATCATCTGGCACCAGCACCAGCCCATGTACGACCGCGATCCGGAAACTCTCACATACGCCAAGCCCTGGGTGCGCATGCATGCCGTTAAAGACTACTACGACATGGCCTCCATCCTGCTGGACTACCCCAACGTACACGCCACCTTTAACCTGGTGCCCTCGCTCATCTTTCAGCTAGACGATTTGATCTCCGGGGCCACTGACCGCTACATGGTCCTGTCGGAGAAGCCCGCCGGTGAACTCACCCCTCAGGACAGGGAGTTCATCCTGCGCCGATTCTTCGACGCCAACTGGAACAACCTCATCGGCGTACACCCCGGATACAACGCCTTGCTGGACAAACGCGGCCGCACGGTCACCGACCAGACCATTGCGGCAGCTCTGCAGAAATTCACCGTCGGTGATTTCCGTGACCTGCAGATGTGGTTCAACCTGGCCTGGCTGGACCCCGATTTCAAGGCCCAGGAGCCCTTCAAATCCCTCATCGCCAAGGATCACGGCTTCACCGAACAGGAGAAGATCCTTGTGCTGGACAAACACCGCCGGATCATGGAACAGGTTGTCCCGTTACACCGCAAAATGCAGGAGCACGGGCAGATCGAGGTGACCACCACACCATTCTATCATCCCATTCTCCCTTTGATACTCGATACGGATCTGGCCCGCCGGGCCATGCCCCATGCCACCCTGCCGGAACACTTTTCATATCCTCAGGACGCCGTAGCCCAAGTGACACTGGGCGTTCAGTCCTACCAGGAGCATTTCGGCCGTCTCCCCCGGGGAATGTGGCCCGCCGAGGGCTCGGTGGCCCAGGAGATCGTGGGCATGGTGGCTGACGCCGGCATCGTGTGGATGGCCTCCGACGAGGAGGTCCTGGAAAACTCTCTGGGCCAGCAGCTCATCCGCGAGGGGGATGACCTGCAGAACCCGGAGCTCCTCTACCGGCCCTATCTGGTACAGGAGGATGGCAAGGAGGTGGCCGTGGTCTTCCGCGATCACCTCCTCTCCGACAAGATAGGCTTCGCCTACTCTGGAATGAAGGGAGCGGATGCGGCCAATGACCTGATCAACCACATTCACACCGCCGCCCGAAAGCTGGAGGACAAAGAGGGACCCTTTCTGATGACCCTCATTTTGGACGGGGAAAATGCCTGGGAGCATTACCGCAACGACGGCAAGGATTTTCTGCACACCCTCTACCGGCGGCTTAACGACGATCCCGCTGTGATCACCGTCACCCCCAGCGAGTTCCTGGACCAGTTCGCGGCCCAGAAGAGGATCGAGAAGCTGTGGGCCGGCTCGTGGATCAGCGCCGACTTCCACATCTGGATCGGGGAGGAGGAGGAGAACCGGGCCTGGAACCTGCTTCTGCAGGCCCGGCAGGAGGTGGAGAAATACAGGCAGACCCACGGCGAGGACCAGCGCTATCAACAGTCCCTGGAGAACATCTACGCCGCCGAGGGCAGCGATTGGTTCTGGTGGTACGGGAACGATCAGAACTCCGGCGACGACAGTAGCTTCGATGCCATCTTCCGCAACACCCTGATGCGGACCTACAAAAGCCTCGGCCAGCAGGTGCCCGCCGCGCTGTACATCCCCCTCATCCCCCGGGAGACGCCGCCGCCGGACCGGGAGATCACCGGGCGCATCAGCCCCTGGATTGATGGCAGCATCGAGGAAACCGAGTGGGCCAAGGGCGGCTACTATGATCACCCGAAGGGAGAGATCGTTCAGCGTCTCTACTTCGGGAACGACGAGAATAACCTGTCTGTGGCCGTTCAGTTCAAAGAAGATCTGCCGGAGATGGCCGGCCGGGATCTCTTCGTCGCCCTCTATCTGGCCACCCCCGGAGCCGAGAGAGCCAACTCACTGACACGATATGGATCTGCGGAAAGCCCGCTGGGCTACGGGCTCAACTGGGAGCTGGGCATTGACTTTCGAGATCCCACCAGATACACGCTGAGCCGCGCCGGCGGAGATGAGACCTGGGAGACAGTCAAAAGTGGCCCGGCCGTGGCCTTTTCCGGAAATTCCCTGGAGCTGGCCCTGCCCTTCGAGGACATCGCCGCCAGAGCCTACGATGTGGTGAGATTCACTTTGCTGGTGGCCAAGAACGGCCGCGATCTGGACCGGGTGCCGGCCGGCCCGGTGAAGATCTCGGTGCCGTCGTCCGCGCGGGGGCAGGTGGTGCTGGAGATGACCGATCCCATCGGGGATGACCATGGCCCCGGCTCCTACATCTACCCCACCAACGCCGTGTTCAAGCCCGGCGTCTTCGACCTGATCAAATTCACCGTCACCGACGATGGAGAGAACGTGCTCTTTACCGCCAGGATAGCCGGACCTCTGGAGAATCCCTGGGGCTCGCCCATCGAGCTGAGCGTGCAGACCCTGGACATCTACATCGATACCGATGGCCAGGAGGGCTCCGGCCTCACACAGCTCTTGCCCGGGCGAAACGCCCGGGTTGCCCCTGGGGACGCCTGGGAGTATTGCATCTGGGTGGAGGGCTGGCAACAGGAGATCCACGGGGTCGGCCCCGGCAATCAGCCCAAACGGCTGGGCGAGGTGAGGACCAATGTCGTCTCCCAGGAGCACACCATCACCGTCACGGTGCCCAAGACGATCATCGGGGACCGCCCGCAGGACTGGGGTTATCTGGTGGTCCTCACCGGCCAGGAGGGCTTCCCCTCGGCGGGCAACTGGCGGGTGCGGGATGTCCTCTCCGCGGCCCAGGAGTATCGCTTTGGCGGCGGCCGTGACGACAACCTGGACCCCAACATCATCGATATCCTGGTCCCCGAGGGAATGAGTCAGGAGGAGATTTTGGGAGCGTATGAGGAGACGGGGGAGGAAGTTGTGGTGCCGATGGTTAGAATCATGAAATGAAAAATGCAAAATGAAAAGTGAAAAATTAAAAATTTGCCCTACCCCAAAACAAGTTTTAGAGTTTACTAAGTTTACTGAGTTATAGAGTTACCACCCCACCGAGCGTGGAGTTCGGAACTCGGAACGCGGAACTGAAAAGCAAAAACAATAATATCTGGGATGGAGTGGGGGGAAGCTCCGCACTCCGAGCTCCCAGCTCCGAGCTCAAGAAACCCTCTAAACTCTCTAAACTCTTACCAAGGAGACGCACATGAAACATCCTCTCACCTTGATAATCCCCCTGGCTCTCGTTCTACTCTTCATCGCCTGCGGTAAAAAAGAGGAAAAGGTCACCGGTCAGGTCACCCTCACCTTCTGGCACACCATGAATCAGGAGGAGATGGTCACGCTGGACGGGCTGGTCGGCAAGTTCATGGAGCAGAATCCGCAGATCGAGATCCAGGCCCAGGTGGTGCCCTTCTCCGATGCGCAGAACAAGTTCAAGACGATGGCCCAGGCAGGGGACGCACCGGACATCTTCCGGGCGGAGATAGCCTGGACCCCGGAGTTCGCCGAGCTGGGCTTTTTAGTGCCGCTGGACGATTACGTTTCCGAGGAGGATCTGGGGGACTATCTGCCCGGCGCTCTGAGATACAACCAGTATAAGGATCACCTGTGGGGCATTCCTCAGGTGACCGACTGCCTGGCCCTGCTGTACAACAAACGGATGCTGGCTGGGGCCGGCGTGGACCCACCGGCCACCATGGACGACCTGGTTCGCGTGGCCGGGACAATGACCAGCCCGGGCAAGGGGCGGTACGGCTTCTTCTGGCGGGGCGACTCCTACTGGCTGACGCCCTTCATCTGGGCATACGGGGGCGGACTCATCGACGAAGACGACCAGCAGATCCACATCAACGACCAGGGATCGGTGGCCGGCCTGAATTTCTACATCGCCCTGCGTGACGAGTACGGCGTGGTGCCCCCGGAGGTGGATTTCGCCAACGACTACGATAACATGCTGGTGGGCTTCAAGACGGGCAAGTACGCCATGATCATCAACGGCCCCTGGGCCACGGCCGACATCCTGGCCGGAGAACAGTTCTCCGACCCGGCCAATCTGGGCGTGACCCGCATTCCCCGGGGGCCGGCGGGATACGGCTCGCCGGTGGGCGGGCACAATTACGTTATCGCCTCCAGCTGTAAAGACGTCCCCGCGGCCTACGAGTTCATCCACTTCCTCAACCAAGCGGAGCACCAGGCCCTGTTCGCCCAAAAGAACAACCTGCTGCCCACACGCAGATCGGCCTACGACCTTCCGGGCGTGGCGGACAACCCCATCATCCAGGGCTTCCGCTACCAGCTGGAGGTGGCCAACAACCGGCCGGTGATACCCGAGGGCGGTCTGCTCTTCGTGGATTTCACCCCCAATCTGCAGGCGGCCCTGAACGGCAACAAGACGCCGCAACAGGCCCTGGACGCTACCGCCGAGGCCTGGGAGGAGCTGTTGAGACGGTGAGGAGAGGAACTTGTCCCTGCTGAGCAAAATCCGCCGCCATCGCCTGGCCTACCTGTTGATCCTGCCCACGGCCCTGGTCATGGCCGGCATCGTCTTCTATCCGCTTATCCGCGGCGTGCTGATCAGCTTCACGAACATGAACCAGTACAACATGGGCAGCAAGTTCATCCCGCCTTCGTACCGGTTCGTGGGGTTGCAGAACTACGTCAAGGTGCTGACCAGCAGCCAGTTCTGGGATATCCTCGGCCAGACGCTCATCTGGACCATCACCAATGTCTTCTTCCACTTCACCATCGGGCTGGCCCTGGCCCTGCTGCTCAACCGCCGGTTCCGCGGCCGGGCCATCTACCGGACGCTCTTGCTGATCCCCTGGGCCGTGCCCACCTACATCTCCGCCTTCTCATGGCGGTGGCTGTTCAACTCCAAGTACGGCTTCTTCAACCTGGCCCTGAAAGCGTTGGGGGCCGACCCCATTCCCTGGCTGTCCCACCAGGTCTGGGCCATGGTGGCCGTCATCGCCACCAATATCTGGCTGGGCTTCCCCTTCATGATGGTGGTGCTGCTGGGCGGTCTGCAGAGCATTCCCAGGGAGATGTACGAGGCCTCGGAGGTGGACGGCTGCGGCCGGATCCGCCAGTTCTGGACCATCACCCTGCCCCTGCTCAAACCGGTGGCCCTGACGGTCACCCTTCTGGGCATCATCTGGACCTTCAATATGTTCAACATCATCTACCTGGTCACCGAGGGCGGCCCCCACCACCAGACGGACATCCTGGCCACCTTCGCCTTCATCGAGGCCTTCCACCAGTGGCGCTTCGGCATGGCCACCACCTACGCGGTGATAATCCTGAGCATCCTGCTCAGCTTCAGCTTCTTCTACATCAGGACCCTGAAGGGCTCGGAGGAGATCTACTGAGGTGAGACGTCGAAAGAACAACTGGATCCTGCACCTGGTACTGACCGCCTGCTGCCTGGCGGCCATCTTCCCCATCATCTGGGTGCTGTCCACCTCGTTTAAACCGGAGCCGGAGGTGTTCAGCGACCGGCTGAACTTGATATCCGAGCACACCACCCTGGACAACTACCGGCACGTGCTGACCATGAAGGGCGGGGTCTTCTTCATCTGGCTGCGCAACAGCACCATCATCGCCCTGATCACCACGGTCATCGGCGTGTTTTTGGCCGCCACCGCCGCCTACGCCTTCTCCCGGTATCGCTTTCTGGGCCGCCAGGGCGGTCTGTACATCTTCCTCATCGCCCAGATGTTCCCCGGGGCCATCCTGGTCGTGCCCCTGTATAACCTGATGCGCCAGTTCGGCATGCTGAACAGCTTCGCCGGCCTGATCCTGGCCTATTCCACCGTCTCCCTGCCTTTCTGCGTGTGGATGCTGAAGGGCTTCTTCGACACCATCCCCCGCGGCCTGGAGGAGGCCGCCATGGTGGACGGCCTGTCCCCCCTGGGCACCTTCTACCGCATCGTGCTGCCCCTGTCCCTGCCCGGCCTGGCCGTGACCGCCTTCTTCAGCTTTATCACCGCCTGGAACGAGTTCATGTTCGCCTTCACCTTCATGAGCAAGGAGCGGCTGTACACCCTGCCCGTGGGCCTGCGCCAGTTCGTCTTCCAGTTCCAGACCGATTGGCACCTGATGGCCGCCAGCGCCGTGCTGATAACCATCCCGGTGGTGATATTCTTTTTGCAGACGCAGAGGTTTTTGGTGGCCGGGCTGACTGCGGGAGGGGTGAAGGGATGAGGGGCGGGCGACATTCTTCGAATGTCGAAATGAAAAATGCAAAGTGCAAAAATTAAAATGAAAAATGGTGTCCAGCCCAGGAAAGTAGCGATTTCAGAATCGCGATATGTCAGGGACTAAATCAATTTGACTTTTTCATTTTGCACTTTTCATTTTACCTTTGGGGAAAAGGGTTGGGAGGGGGAAGTTTCCCCCTCGCTCCGGCCGGCGTGGCGCTTCGCGCCACCGGCTGGCTATGGCCTACGGCCATACTGTCCTCACTATTCGTTCGGCCAGCCGCCAACCTCGCTGTCCTCCGCTACCCCCTCTGCGGTACGACTTGCCAGCAGCACTCAGTTGAGGTCTATGGCCGCAGAGACACAACACCCTCTGACCTTTAGGCTGCAACCCAAGGGGTCGAGGATTCAAGGATTCCAGGGTTCAAGGGACCCCCGACCACAACCCCGGTGAGGCTGCCAGGCTTTCAATTGCCTTTCCCCTCGAATCCTTGAATCCTTTTTCACATAAAAACAACGCCCGCCAGGGGCATCTGACGGGCGGTTTCGCATCAAACTCTGAACGAAGCTACCGCAGCAGGACCATCTTCACCGTCTGCCCAAACTCCCCGGCCTGTAGCCGGCAGAAATACACCCCGCTGGCCAAGTCGCGGGCATGCCAACGGGCGCTGTAGACTCCTGCTTTCTGAGAAGCATCCACCAAAGTGGCCACCTCCGCGCCCTGCACGTTGTATACCCTCAAGGTGACGGACACGTCGCTGGGAATAGCATATTTGATCTCGGTATCAGGATTGAAGGGATTGGGATAGTTCTGATACAGAGCATATGACTCCGGCATCGTGCCGCCCAGCAGCGTCGGCTGCTCAACAGCGGTGCTGGGCCCCACGTGAAACTCGAAGTTGGACACATACGGCGGTCCCGGAGGCACCAGGCTGGCCGGCACCTTCTGGTACTTCACCGGGTTCTCCGTCCAGGTACCCTCATGAGGATTGGTCTGGACTACCCCGCCGGCGTCCTTGTCCTCGATATAGATGACGTGCAGGGTGTCGTTGACCACCCTGGCCAGGGAAGGATAATCCTCATCCATGCACGCGCCGGCTATGGCCTCGGGGCTGGGGGTGTCGGTCAGGTTGGTGCCCTCC
>DAOVRJ010000020.1 GCA_030628225.1 Candidatus Zixiibacteriota bacterium
CACTCTGAAATCGACCCGCGCGCCGAGGCCCTGACCGGTCAGGACCCCGCTTTCGACCCGCTGGCCTATATTCTGAAGCTGGGCCATGAAGCCGGGCTGGAGGTCCACGCCTGGATCAATGCCATCTACATCTGGTCCAAAGCTGACCCGCCCGTGGACAAGGATCACGTGCTGCATCGCCACCCCGAGTGGATGATGGTGGACGACGAGGGCCGGTCCCTGGCCGATTATGACCAGCGGGACATCGCCATCAAGGGCATCGAGGGTGTGTTCGTGGAGCCCGGCATGGAAGAGGTGCTGGACTACCTGCTGTCGGTCTACATGGAGGTGGCCACCAACTATCCGGTGGATGGCATCCACTTCGACTACATCCGCTATCCGGGAGTGCATTTCGGCTACTCCGAGGATATCTGCCGCCGGTTCCAGGAACAGCACGGGGTGGACCCGCGCCTGCTCTCCAACGGGGTAAAAGGATACGCCGCCGAGAAACATCTGCTGGGTAACCAGCCTATCCTGGATGAGTGGAACTACATCCACTACGCCCGGTGGAATAAAGTCAAGGCCGACCAGATAACCGAGCTGGTCAGACGCGTCTCCCGGGCGGTAAAAAAAGCCCGCCCCCAGATCAAGGTCTCGGCAGCCGTCTTTCCCGATCCCGGCACGGCCTACTGGCGGGTGAGCCAGGATTGGCGCGCCTGGATGGCCGAGGGGTTGGTGGACATCATCTGCCCCATGGCATACAGCGGCCAGCCCGAGCTGGTGGCCAAAAGGATCGCCGCCGCTCTGGAGAGTGCGAATGGAAAGCTCATCTACGCCGGGCTGGGAGCCTGGCGGAAGGAGCCATCCAAGATCCTGGAGGAAATTCGCCTGATCAGAGAGCTGGGCGGCCACGGATTCAGCCTGTTCGCCTTCTGGCCGATAGCCGAAAAAGAGGGCTATTTAGAGACACTGCGGGAAAAAGCTTTTCCCACGCCCACTGCCATCCCGCCCATAGCCGATGACCAACCCTCGGGGGCTCGTTAGATGTCCCGGTTCATGATAGCGGCGGCCCTGATCCTGCTGGTGGTCTCCTGTGCCCCCCCACCGGACATAGCCCCGGATATATCCGCTGTGCTGGCCACGGTGGGTCAGGCACGGATCACCGGGGTAGAGGTACAGCGGATGATGGCCGGCATGGACAGGCCGGAGCTGAGCCGCTCACAACTTCAGCAGGAGGCCATAGAACAGTTGATTGCCCAGGAGCTGCTTTACCAGGAGGCCCGGCGCAGAGAAATTGAGGTGGCCGAGAATGAGATCTCCGGCCATCTGGATCTGCTCCGGCAGGAGTTCCTCAGCCGGGATGCGCTTGAGGAGGCAAAGAGAGAAAACGGCCTGGATGACGAGAAGCTTCGCCAGCAGGTCCACCGGAAGCTGACCATCGCCCGGCTTCTGGACGAGGAGGTGTATGCTAAAACGGCCATCGGCGATGCCGAGATGGTCAAAACTCCCCGGCAGGTCCACGAGCTGTATATCTACCGCAAGGTCTATCCGGGAGCGCCGCGGGCCAAACGCCAGGAAGCCTGGCGGAAAATGCAGGAGGCTCTGGACCGGCTCAAGGCCGGCGCGGACTTCGCCCGCGTGGCCGAGGACTACTCCCAGTCGGGCCTGGCCAAATACGGCGGCGACGCCGGCTTCATCACCCTGAACCCCAACAGCCAGGTCTGCAAGGCCCTTTTTGCCCTGGGCGAAGGCCAGATCAGCGAGATCATCGAGACCCACTGGGGGCTGTTCATCCTCCAGGCCCAGGAGATCCGGCCCGAGATGATGCGAGTTTACGCCGAGTTGAGCCCAAAGCTGAAGCGGATTGTGCTGCAGCAGCGCATGCAGAAACGATTAGACGAGTTCGTCGAGGAGCTGAGACGAAATACGGATGTGCAGATAGTTAGCTGAGACGAGAACTCACCCGATTTTTCAGCGAATACGGAGACGGAGACGAATGAGGAGCGGAATATGAAAAATAGCGCAGGGGTCAGAACGAAAATGCCCTGGAAAGCCCTGATGGCGACCGGCCTGTTGGCCCTTCTGGGGATATCCGCGGGTGTTCCGACCGCCGCACTGGCCGACGAGGCCCGGGCAGTTTGGTTTCACCGGTGGGAGTGGAACGACCGCCAGGACATCGAGGACGAGATCACCAACATCGACAACTGTCATATGAACGCCGTCCTGTTCCAGATCCGCGGGCAGGGCGACGCTTTTTATATCTCCGAGCATGAGCCCTGGTCCAATTTAGTGGGCGACGAGTACCCGGGCTACGACCCCCTGGCCGTGGCCATCTACGAGGCCCACAAAAAGGGGTTGGAGCTGCACGCCTATGTCAACACCATGCCGGCCTGGTCCGGCTCTACCCCCCCGGTATCTCCCGATCACATATACAACGCCCACCCGGAGTGGATCATGGTGGATGCTTCCGGGACACCCATGGATCCTTCCAGCGGCTACGCCGACATCAGCCCGGGCATCCCCCAGGCGGCCCAGCACGTCAACGACGTGATCATGGACATCGCCACCAACTACGACGTGGACGGTATCCATTTAGACTACATCCGTTACCCGGGCTGGGACATTCCCGACAAGGATTACTCCCACGACGACTCCAGCCTGGCCCGCTTCGCCCGGGACTATTCCGGGTGCACGCCCAGCACCTGTCCCCCCCAGTGGGATGCCTTTCGCCGGACCCTGGTCACCGAGATGGTGGCGGCCTGTCACGACAGCGTCACCACCCTGAAGCCCTGGGTGAAGATCTCCGCCGCCACGTGGGGGATCTTCTACTACGGCTATACCTACTACTTCCAGGACTCCCACGGCTGGATGGAGGCCGGCATCCTGGACTTCTCCGCCCCAATGATCTACACCGGCAATACCTCTGACTTTCAAAGCCGCCTTCACGACCATGTGGTCAACTCATACGGAAGGCACGTCTATGGCGGCATCGGCATCTATCTGGGAGATGTTACTCCCTCTGTGATGGTGGACGAGATCAATATCTGTCGAAGTGAGGGCGCCGAGGGCCAGGTGATGTTCGCGGCCAGCGACCTGACCTCAAGCTACCGACTCACCTTGGTGGGCTCCGGCGGACCGTATGAGTATCTCGCTGATATTCCGGCCATGGCCTGGAAGGGCAGCCGGCCGTTCATCGCCTCCGTGGCCCTGCCCATCGACTCCACCCATGTGGATCTGTTCTTCAGCCGGGATGTGGATGCCACCACCGGCCAGAATCCTTCCAACTACACTTTCGACAACGGCCTGGTCGCCCTGAGCGCCGTGCGCGACGCCTCCGACCACCGCTTGATCAACCTGACCACCAGCACACATTATGAGCAAACCATATACACCCTGACGGTGAGCAACGTCGCCGACGAGGGGACCAAGGAAGTGGTATCCTGGCCCAACAATCAGCGCAAGTTCTACGGCATGGCCCAGGCCCCGGAGGTCATCGTGGACAACCAGCACGGCTGGCCGGCCTTCACCTTCGTGGGCGAGTGGCCGATCGGCACATTCGGGAACTGCTGGCTGGACAATAAACGCTATCACGCTGGCCCGGGCGATGGAGATGAGACGGCCACATGGACCACCCCCATCACCACCCCGGGCAATTACAAGGTCTATTTCTGGGTGAACAGCAGCGCTTACACGGCGGATGCCCACTACTACATCGACACCTACGCCGGGCCGGACAGCGCCATCGGCGACCAGAACTCAGTCCCCCAACCGGAGACCTGGCAATATCTGGGCACCTTCCCCTTCGCCGACACGGCCCGGGTGACAGTCACCGATTACTGGGAATCCGCGTTTGGTACTGTCATCGCCGACGCCATCAGGTGGGTGTTCGTCAGCCCACTGGACCCCGACGCGCCCCCGGCGGCCATCACCGATCTGGCCAGCCACAAGTCCAACGCGGACATCGTGCTGACCTGGTCCGAGGTGACCAGCGACACCCTGGGCAACCCGGAGACCATCTCCGAGTATGTGATCTACCGCGACACGCAGCCCCACTCCCCGCCGGGCGACTCCGTGGGCAGCACCACGAATACCACCTTCACCGATCCCGGTGCCGCCGGATCTACGGGCACCAACTATTACTACGTGGTCCGGGCGGTGGACGATGGCCAGGCCAAGTCGGTCAACTCCAACCAGGTGGGCGAGTTCGACCGGGGCCTGAGCAGCGGGTCGAAGGCGGCCGAATCCGGAATGACCGGAACCCACCGCTAATAACAAAAACCAGGATATAAAAACAGGGCGGTAACCCCAGGTTACTTAAAAAATAGCCTGAGACAGCCGCCCTTTTTGTATCTGGTATACCTTGAAGGGGTTGGGGGTTAGGGGTTGGGGGTTAGGGGTTAGGGGTTAGGGGTTAGGGATTCCGCCTCCATCCCCCAACATACAACTCACTGTGATAGAAAATGGTTTTCTTGTTTTCCCCTAAACCCTAACCCCTCTACCCTAAATCCTGCTGGGGCGGGGACGGGAAGGACCCCTTTTTAATCCAATTTTCAATCTTAAACGCACTTCATCACGACTTCTTCCCCTTCTGCCTCTTGATGTAGGCTACAGCCTCACTCAAATCGTGGGGAGAGTCCCGGTAGGAACACTTGAGCTCCGCCGCTGCCTGGCGGTCCACAACCAGGGTCGCCTGACGGTGCAGTTGGACGATGGTGGCCGGCACCAGGGCTGTGATCGGCCCCTCCACGGTGATGGCGATGGCGTGGGCCTTGTTGACGCCGGTGGCCAGCAGCAGAAGGCGCTGTGAGTTCATGACCGTGCCGATGCCCATGGTGATGGCGTACTTGGGCACGTCCTCGATGCGCTCGAAAAAGCGGGAATTATTTTGTATGGTGTTATTGTCCAGTGTTTTGACCCTGGTTCTGGAACCCAGGGAGGAGCCGGGCTCGTTGAAGGCGATGTGCCCGTTGACCCCGATGCCCAGAAGCTGGATGTCAATGCCACCCGCATCTTTGATGTCTTGCTCGTACTGCCGGCAGGCTTCCAATAGATTCTCGACCATGCCCGGGGGCAGGTGGATGTTGCCCGGTGGGATATTGATGTGGTCGAAGAAGTTCTCCTTCATAAAATAGTGGTAGCTCTGCTCGTGCTCCGGCGGCAGCCCGATGTACTCGTCCAGGTTGAAGGTGACTACCTGGGAGAAGTCCAGCCCCTCTTCCTTGTGCAGCCGGATCAACTCCTTGTAGGTACCCATGGGCGTGCTGCCCGTGGCCAAACCCAGGACGGCCCTCGGCTTCTCGCGCACCACCTCGGCGATAATCTTGGCCGCCAGCCGGCTCATCTTATCGTAGTTTTCCTTGACGATCACTTCCATGTGGCAAGGTCCTTTTGTGAAAAATGGTGAACCTGTCGTTTGAATCAAAAATATAACATCGGCTGGCAGGAGGGTCAAGGGGAAATGAGGATCATGGATCGGGACCGTGAGAAATACCGCAAGCTGGAAGCTAGTTTAAGGTTGTGGATACTGGTATTAAGACCGGATCCTGGATACTAGATGCTGGATTCTGGTTGGAAAAAGGTATTTTTCGAACATAGACAGTTTTTTCCAGAATCCAGGATCCAGCATCGGCGAGCGCAAACTGAATCTTAACTGCTAGTCGTGACCATCGGGCCATAGGCGTCACTGAGTGCTACAACCTGATCTACCCGCATGAGGGGGTGGCGGAAGACAGCTGCTGTCATTCTTTGAATGACGGAATGAAAAATGGAAAATGGAAAATGGATCAATTCAAACCGGCGATATAAGATAACGATCTGTAAGTGAAGTTCATTTTGAAATTTGCACTTTACATTTTTCAATTTGCATTGGCGGCACCGACAGGTGCCGCTAAAGCGCCGGCTGAAGCGAGGGAGGGCGGAGGGATGCAACCCAAGGGAGCATCAGGTGGGGTGGACATCCCCCTCCCGAATTCTCAGGAGGGCCTTGATCTTTCCGCCTCACCGGCGGTAGATTATTCACTCCCGGCGAATGGTCCCCTACGAATGACCGCGTTTTTCCCCTTGAGCGTGAACGGTCGGTTAATGACCAACGAAGCCCCGGAATAAGTGTTATCGGACCCGGCCTTGAATATCAGCGTGGCGTAATCTGGCGCCTCGACAATGGCCTCCTCGATGTCCTCGTATGGATCGTTGGGAGTGCCATCGCCTGGATTGGAGTCGCCGACAAACCTGACCACACCCTGCGGCGCTATGCGGGTGGTGTGCTGCTGGTCGATGTTGAAAGGACCTGGAACATTATCGCAGGTATACCAGGCCGCGGCGCCACCCCAGCCCATGTTCATCTTGAACTGCCTGTCCGGATCGGTCCATTTGTTATAGCCCAACACCACCCAGGCATGTCCCCCTCCCCCTAAGGTATCGTGCCGGGTTCCTCTGAGGTGCAAGGGCCGCAGCCACTGAATCTCCCCGGTCATGGTGTTGATGTTCCTGGATCCATATGTGGCATCGATGTCGTAGCGAAAATGGTCCTGGAGGGCGCTTTCAACATTCGCGCTGTTCGCCAAAGATCCTTTCACCCCGTAAGTCATATCAACCGCAATCCCAGCATGATAGCACAGCTCGGCCACCTCGTCATCGCCGGCATCTGGGGGATCCGTGTGATCGTCTTCCATAAGGCTCCAGTTGTAGGTTGTGGCCCCGAAATTAGCATAGGAGTATGTTGACGCAGGGGTGAGGTGGTTGCAAAGAGTTTGCAGGGCATTTTGATAACTGGCATCATCCCTGATATTCCATGCCTTAATGTAGAGGCTTTCATCCCAGTAGCCGTTCATGCGCAGTTTGCCGCCCCCGGCCGCCGCCCATTCCAGACGGCCCACCCAATCCGGATCCGCCCCAATGTTGGGGTTTGTCGCCAAAGGCTCCTCATCCCAGGTGTTCCGCCATCGGTAATTGTAATGCACATGCCCGTCACTTTGGCCCTTGTTGGGCCATTTCCAGTAGTACATGAGCTGGGACGTGGCCGTGGCCACACACCCGACCACACAATGCTCATCCGCTCCGGGGGTGAGCTGGGGGCAGCGGTCATTATAGGGCGAGCCCTGGTCCCAGGTGCAGGTCAGATCCACCTCCATCTGCATCGGCTCGACTTTGTTTTCCCCTCTCGGAGGAACGCAACCGGCTATGAGATCTTCCCAGAAATTGGTTCTCTTCGCCAAAGCCTCTCGGTAGCGGAGCACTTCCGGGTCGCCTTTCCGCAAACCTGCCCGCAGATATTTCAGCCTGGTCTCAATCTCCCAGAGAAAATACTGGTAGTCCGGATTCTGCGGGTCATATGTCCCCTGGGGGCAGTATAAATAGATGGGCAGGACCAGATCATCGGCCCCGCACAGGCAGAACCCACCACCCATAAGGTGCGCGATATAGCCCACGGTCTCTCCGTCAACTTGATGGGCTTCCATCCTCTCGATGACGGCCTCGGGCTGCGCATCTGCCGTAACGTGGCGCACCCAGGTCTGCACGGCGGCGCGGACCTCCCCTGCATCCAGCTCTCTGGCTTGAAGAAGCGCAGGCGTCAGAACCAGACAAAAGACCAGAATGGAGATCAGCCACCGGCCTGTCCTGGATATGTTGTTTTTCGTCCTTTTCATCGCCGCACCTCCTCCCTACTGCAGGGTGACCAGGACCAGGACCAGACCCCGTCCCTCTTTGAGTGAGCTCATAGCCTTGCCGATGACCGCGCCCTGAGCCCGGGCATGATCGGTGACCTTCATGGCGTGGCCGGAGATGTCCGAGGTGGTCAGCAGATCTCCGGGCAGGATGGAACTGTCGGCGGCATCGGCCCAGCAGTAAACGCGGCCGGTCAGGGCGATAGGGTATGATCCGTCGGCGCTCGAGCCCCTCTGCCCCATGAGCATGCCCGTCTCGATGCCGCCGGCCCCGCTGATGATGCCGGCCACCTTGTGGTCATAGGCCTGGGTGCTGAGAGTCAACTCTCCAGGGTGTTTGGGGTCGATGGACACCAACATTCCAGGCTGGGCATCTGCTTCCCCTGTCTTGACCTCGAACTGCTCGGAGAGGTCGCTTCCGCCGGTGAGCTCCAGGACGGAGCAGACCACCCGACCGTCGTTCTCCACCTTGAAAACGGGATGCCAGCCGCCGGTCCAGCTATCGCAGCGCAGGATGTCGCCACTGCCGTGTTGGGACACCAGCACGACCAGATCGCTGGACTCGCCGTCGAAGATGCCGGCGATGCCGCTAGAGTGGTCATTCTCCACGTACACCGTGGAACCGCCCACCCCGCTGACAGAGGATTTCGCATATAGCCTGTGGCTGCCCGGGCTGGAAGTGCCCATGCCCACGTTGCCCTGGACCAGCAATCCGTTGCTCGGGGCGGTGGATGAACCCGAATATGATGATCCGACGACCATCGCTCCTTCCACGTCGAGCTTGTTTTGCGGATTCGTCGTCCCAAGGCCGATGTTGCCTTGCACCAACAATCCATTAGTCGGAGCAGTATTTGAACCTGAATATGACGATCCCACCACCATGGCACCTTCCACGTCGAGCTTGTTTTTTGGGTTCGTCGTCCCGATGCCGATTTTTTCGCTCACGTAAGCCTTCCCGGAGAAATAACCGGCCCAGGTAGCGCCATTGGCTGAGGCCCAAATTGCATAACCGACGCCTGATGAGCCACTGGCATAGATGGCGCTCCTCCCCGAGCCATCGGCAATGGCCTGAATGGCGTCGCCGCCGGTGCCCGTGTTCTTGGCCAACAGGGCAGCACCCAAACTGGACCCATCCCATTCTGAGCGGATTGTATAAGAGGCTCCTGACGGCCGCACATCCAGATTCGCGGACGGGCTCATCGTCCCGATGCCCACCCTTTGAGTGCCCGTATTAAACCGAATCCAGTCCGAGCCGCCGTCGGCCAGAATACGCACATCGTCATCTGGCTGCAGATAGATATCGTCATCAGCGGTGAGAAACAAATCATTCGAGTATTCGTAAACCCTGGTGTTATCATCGTAAAAGGCGATGTCACCACCGGCATTGAGCCTGATGTCCCCGGCGACGTGAAACTTCTCGGCGGGGCTGGTGGTCCCGATGCCCACGTTGCCGGTTGCATCGTCGATGTACAGGCGGGTCGTTCCAGCCGTCTGCAACTGTAATGGGCTGTTGCTGGAGAGATTGCTGGAAAATAGGGTGTTGTCGACCTTTACGCTCCCGGCCACATGTAGTTTTTGAGCAGGGCTCGCCGTCCCGATGCCCACGTTGCCGGACACGGCGGAGTACATGTCGGAGCCGGAAATGGTCCAGTCGCCATCAGCGCCACCTGCTGCCGGCAGCCAGCTCCCCTCACCCGATACATTTGAGGTGAGAACATAACCGTCCGATGCACCGGCAGTCATCTTGAGCCCCGTCATCTTGACCGTTCCGGCCACATCCAATTTCTCAGCCGGACTGGTCGTCCCGACGCCCACGTTGCCGGTTGCATCAACATAAAGGGCATTAGCCGGATCGCCATCGGCGGCATCTAGATGATCCAGATCCCCCTGGTTCACCCAGCGGCCGTCCAGATCGCTCAACGCTTGACCCTCAAGATGATGGGCATCGTCGGCCACCGCCGCGCTGTCGGCCACCGTCGAGGCGGCCGTCTGGCTAAACGCTGCCGTGTCGGCATGGACGGCGTGCTGGGCATCTGTGGCCCAATCGGACGTGGCGGCGTGATCGGCCGTCTCAGCCCGTATGCCGTAGGCCACACTGATCAGCGGCTTGCGCGGAGACAGGACCTCAACACCCACCTCTGTCTGCAGCCACAAAGTCGAGCCGTCGAAGAGATCCCCCGGAAATGCGGTGACGCTTCCCAGAAGGACCTGAAATAGGCCGTTGCTGACCTCTACCGCCGGATGCGTCTCAGACCACAGCTCAACGCCTTTAATCTCGGAGTCGTAGAGCCGGAAGGTCATCTCCAAAGTTGCGTTGATGGCCACCGAATCTGCGGCATCCACCAGGTAGCCCTGGTAGTTCAACTGGTTGGGCACCGATTTTGAGAAGCCCAAGTTGCGCACGTGGCCGTCCAGACCCGCCGTTTTCCCCGTGGCCATCGTGGGGGCCACACAGACAAAAAGGCAGACAAGGGCGGCCAGAGCCACGAAGACCACTGGATTTCTGGCTCTCACGGCACACCTCCTTGAAAGGGTGAGAGTTTTGAAACCAGAGAACATCGAAATTGAGAGGCATTTTGCCTCACACAACTAAAACCCTCCGAAATATTCACCATATTAAGGGTTAATGGAGCATTGGTGTCAAGAAAAAAGTGAAATAATTCCAGGGCTCAGAGAAGTACCGTGAAACGTGGATCGTGAAGAAGAGGGATTTAGAGTTGAGCGGTCCCACTCCTCTCCTCCATTGCTTACTTTCAGTGATAGAACTTGAGCTTTTGGGATTCTATTCTTTTCCCTAATCCCTATTTAACTCCCTAATCCGCAATCCTGGACTAAAGGTAGGTCATAGGGGCAAGGGCGGGAGGGGTAAATTTTCAATTTAAAATGTACAATTTGCAATTTTAAATGAGTTTTTTATGAGGGGGAAGTGTCCCCCTCGCTTCAGCCCGCGCGGCGCTTCGCGCCACCGGCTGGCTATGGCCTGCGGCCATACGGTCCTCGCTTTTAGCTCGGCCCGCCGCCAGCCTCGCGGTCTTCCGCTACCCCCTCTGCGGTACGATTTGGGAATAGCTCTCAGTTGAGGTTTATTGCCGCAGAGACACAGCCCTATCTTATGCCCATGTGTAGGGGCGGGTTTGAAACCCACCCCTACTAATAAGAACACAGGCCACATCGATCTCCGATTCCCGACAACCCGACTCACGTAACGCATATCTAAACCGACAACCAATCTCCGACAAATAAAAAAAGGGCGAGGAAACCTCGCCCCTACAAGAAAAATCCAAACGGTTATCGAATCACATCCGGCATTTCCAGACGCGCGGGCACGGCATGCCGCGCCCCTTCGATCCACAAATCACGATCCACGGATTATTTGATCCCGCTTATCATCTGACTGTCGAACTCCCCCACGCGATTGGAATCCTCCGCTAGGTTGCGGCTGGGATCGGTCGCCTTGACCACGTAAAAATAATTGGTGAGTGTATCTCCAGCGGCACCGGGGTCGAGATACGAGGCGCCCTTGGTCCCGTAGATGGAATCCCCGGCGCTGGGCTCAAAAAGCGGATCCGCCCCCCGGTAGACCACGTAATGGTCGATGGCCACATTGTCCTTGGCGTGGGACCACTGCAACACGATGTCGCTGACCGAAAGACTAGCTGTCAGGTCGCCGATAGCCGAAGGAGCCACCGGATCCTGGTACCAGAACCCGGCGCCCACCTGAAAATTGGTGCTGGTGGAAGGTCCGATGGGCGTGGACTGGCCCAGGGTGGACTTCATCTTGAAATTCGTGGAGCTGGCCTCTCCGCCGGAGGAGGCTACCACCGAGGTAGCCAATTCTGTGTCCGCCGTGGCCAGGCCGGTCAAAGTGAAAGAGAGCAGAAAAGCAGCCACCAGCAGGATCAAGTTGCCAGTGAGCTTTTTCGGTCTTGCTTTTTTCACATCCATCTCAACGCCCCTCCTCGATTCCTTGCTGTATAGACAAAGGACCAGTGGTTTCTATATCTCTCCGCTAGCTACTTTTTCTCCACCTCCTGCAGAACGAATCTAAACACCTTGCCTGTCTTCAAGTTCTCCAAATACAGCCCTTCTTCGTCCTCGAACATCCTCCACAATTCCTGGCCATCCTTCTGGAAGAATATATCCCCGGTATGGTAAGCATAGGCTTGTATGTCGCCTTCGACATCCAGCTTGTATGCCGGGCTGGTCGTGCCGATGCCCACATTGCCTGTGGTGGCATTTACAGCCACTCGTGTGGCGCCTGCATCCCAGTCGTAAATTCTAAAATCTCTGTTGGTACCGGTTAGAGGAACACCTATCGCCCAAAGATTCACATCGTTGTCCGCGAACAGGATCCGGGAGATGGCATTGGTACCGTTGTGAGCGTTCAATTTAAGTTCCGCATCTCCATGAGTGGCCTTCAATCGCAGATAAGCCGCTTCACCATAGCCATCTGATAAAACGTCTAACTTCACCCCGGGCGACGAGGTTCCGATGCCCACATTGCCGTTCTGTGAAAGGAACATCGTTGTGCTGGGGCTGGCATCATCATCCCGAAAGTATAATCCCTGTCCGTATAACACATACATGCTGTTATCGCCGGCCCGGGGCCAGAGGTAACGTTCATAGGTCCCGCCTGTGTTCCTGGCCACGAAGCAGGTGGCGTTCTCCACGCCAAAAAGATTGCCTGGGCCTCCGCCAAGGGTGAGTGGAAGTGTCGGACTGGTCGTCCCGATGCCCACGTTGCCGCTGACCCGATAGACATCGCCGCCGGAGATGGTCCAGTCCCCGTCATCGCCAACCGGCGCATTCCGAGCATAATCGGCGCTGTCAGCCTCGGCGGCCCGAAATGCATAGCCCACTCCCCCAATTTTCTGTCTGGGCGACAGCTCGGGGTCACCCCCCACCTGGACTGCCAACCACCTTGAAGATTCGTTGAAAACCGTGTCCGGGATGGCGTTCACCCGACCCAGAAGGACATTGAAAAGTCCCTGACTCACCGTCACCAACGATTGTGTTTCGCTCCAGACCTGAATTCCCCCCGTCGAATCGGTGTAAATAGCGAAGGCCATGGAGACGGTGGTGTCCAGGGCCACGCCGTACTGATCGCACAGGGTCCCCTGCCAGCCCATCTCACAGACGCAATCGGCCAAGGCGTTGGCCGACAGCATGACGATGCATAATACGAGGATAATAACGATGGTTCTCATGGCTGCACCTCCCGTGGGAAAAAGTTCGGAAATAAAACGAGAGCAAAAAAGTAATGCTGTCAATAGGCCACTTTTTCTCAAAAAATCTCCTTGATCTCCATTACATTCTAGCACAAGATGCCGTTTTTGTCAAGGGGAAAAATACTTCTGTGTATTAAGCTTGAGACCCGTTATGGGTTTCAAAGCTTGATTCTGGATACTGGATTCTGGATAAAAAAAGAATATCCGCTGGGGGTTGTTGTTTTCTAGGATCCAGGATCCGCTTTTTACGATTCACGATTAACGGCTTTTTCCCTTGACAAAAGCACCTCCCAACCCAACCAGGATTTAGGGTATAGGGTATAGGGGTTAGGGTAAAAGCAAGAAGACCATGTTCTATCACAGTGAGTGGCATGTTGGGGGTGGAGACGGGGTCCCTAACCCCTGCCCCCTAATTCCTGTCTTTCCGGGGTAACTAACCCCTAACCCCTGATCCCTAACCCCCATTCTTTTTCCTTGACAAACTCCTCCCCTGACCTTACCCTATCACCAGACGATTCCAACCAATCACAATCACAAGGAAAGTCATGGAGATCACCACCATCGTCCCGGGGGACCTGCCGGCCCTGAGCCGCTTTTGCAACCAGAACATCGAATACGACACATTCACCCCGCAGCTCATCGAGGACAAAACCTTCGGGGACCCACACTTCGATCCCGAAAGCGTCCTGGTGAGCAAGGAGGGGGGCCGGATCGTGGCTTTCATGCCCGGGCTGTGGAAGGAAAAGGACGGCCGGCGTGTGGGCTGGATAAAGTGGTTTGCCGTAGAGCGGGACCGAAGGCGCCGGGGGATCGGGTCGCTCCTGTTGGAGGAGCTGGAGGATCGTTTCCGAAAACAGGGGGTTCAGGAGATCCGCGTCTCCGACTGCGCCCCCAACTATCTCCAGCCGGGCATCGATCCCCGCAACACCGCAGCCGTGGCCTTTCTGCTCAGAAGAGGCTATGCCAAGACGGGGGATTTCTTCCACATGGAGACGGAACTGGCCGAGCTGGATTTGAAGACGGAACAGAGGGAAAAAACCTTAGGGGAAGAGGGATTCAGCTTTCGTCGGCTGGAACTTCAAGATCGCGAAGGATTTCTGGCTTTTTTGGGGGGAGATCCCCGCGAGGAGGCCTACCGGGTGGACAAATGCTATCAGCAGGAGCCCATCAGCTGCCACATCGCTCTGCACGGTGGGAACGTGGTGGCCTACGCCCAGTACGATGTGGACCGTCCCGGCTGGTTCGGGGGCATGCGTACCGCCGACCAATTCCGCCGAACCAAAGGACTGGGTACCATCCTGTTCAAGCGGTGCCTGGCGGATATGCGCCGGCTGGGCTATCGCAGCGCGCTCATCGGCTGGGTGGCTCCCCTGTACTTCTACGCCAAGATCGTTGATGCCCGGGTGTGTAGGACGATGTGGCTGATGCGCAAGAGTTGAGAGAGCTCGGAGAGGTGGGAGAGTTGGAAAGGCAGATGCTGGATGCTAGATACTGGATCCTGGATAAAGGCAAATACAATGCAAAGGCGGAGATTCGAGATTCGAGAATCGAGATTCGTAAAAGCAGCGTTCAACTGCCATTCATATTTTGCATTTTTCACTTTTCATTTTTCATTTTGCATTTATTATTCGTAGGTGCCGTCGGGTGGCCTCACCCGACGGCCCGGTGGATCCAGGATCATTCTTTAATGACACCCATAATTCTTGCGACGAGGCAGAAAAAGGAAGGGTATTAGCTTTTTGTGGGGATCTTGCCCAGCCGCTGGTTGAGTTCCCGGCGTCTTTTCAGAGCACGCTGGCGAGCCACGGTCTTGTTCCACAGCTTCATGCGCTCGGATCGCTTGGCGTCGGTATTGCCCGGGTGCCGCCGGTAGCGGTACAGCACCTGGTGTACCCGGTCCAGATCGTATTTCTCGGTGACCTTCAATACCAGATCGTAATCCTCGCCATAGTGGCCCAGCTCTTTCTCGTCGAAGCCCCCGAACTCGGCGATGACCTTCCTGTGCCACACCCGCACCGCCCCGGCCCCATCGCAGCGCATGATGTTGTTGCGGCTGTATTCTAAGTGTTTGATGACCCCGAACTCCTCCAGAACCTGTCCCGATTCATCCATCAAATCGTAATAGGAAACGGCCAGCCCGGCCTTGGGATGGCTCTCCAGATGGTCTGTCATGGCCTTCAGGGTGCCGGGCAGATACTCGTCGTCGGAGTCCAACTGGGCGATATACTTGCCCCGGGCCGCCCGCCAGCCCAGGTTCAGGGACAGCGCGATGACATTCTCGCTGTTCTCGATGAGCCGCACCCGGGAGTCCTTCTTGGCAATCTCTCTTACCACATCTCTGGTCCCGTCCGTGGAGCCGTTGTCCACCACCACCACCTCGATCTGCTGCAAAGTACCCCGCAGAACACTCTCCATGGCCCTGCCGATGAACCGCTCCCGGTCGTAGACGGGGATGACCACGCTGGCCAGTACCTCGAATTTCTCGTCAGGGCCGTAGATCACCTGCTGGTTCTGGTGATCAAGAAAGGCTTTTCGCCGCTTGAGCATCTGGTAGCAGGCCCGCTCGATCTCCTGCTCTTCTTCCTTATTGTAAAACAGGTAGGAAAAACCTCCATATTTGCCGCTGCCCGGAAAGAATAGCTTTGAAGCCCCAATGTTGGCCTGCTCTCGCTCCTCCTGGCTGACCTGGACATCGTAGAGCGCACGGGAGAGATGGATGATCCCGTATTTCTCCATCAGGCGTAGCTGCAGATCATAGTCATGCGCCGAGTTATAGCCTTCATCCCAGCCAGAAAGCTCCTTCAGTGCCTGGGTGCGGCAGGCCCGGATGTGGCCGAAATCGAAGCGCTCGGTGATGTCGCCGAAGTAATCCATCAGCTTCCTGTCTTCCCGGGTGCTATCGGGCAGAACCTCCTGGTAGTCGGCGTAGAACATGGCCGCCCGGGGGTTGTTCCCGGCCGCCTGGAGCAAAGCAGCGCAGGCATCCGGGTGCAGCCGGATGTTGGGCGGCAGCTCCATGAAGATCTCTCCCTGAGCCCGGGAGAGGGCCTGGTTGCGCATGGCGGCGATGTTGTCGAACTGCCCGGGCAGATCGACCGCTCTCTTCTCTGATTCCAGAACCACTCTGGCCGGCCGGGAGGTGGTCCCCTGTCCACAGTGATCGACCATCAGGATCTCGATGTCCTCGAGATCCTGGTCGACAAGGCCGCTGAGCTGAATATCCACCGCCTGATCCTGGCAGTAGATGGGCAACACATAGGTTCAGTTTTTGGGGCTTTGAAGTTTCCAGAAACGAAGTTTGAGCGCAGGCATAACATATTTACAGTCTATGAAGATAAGTCTATGATCGCA
>DAOVRJ010000105.1 GCA_030628225.1 Candidatus Zixiibacteriota bacterium
CAATTCATATAATACCACCCCGAAGGAAAAAATGTCGCTGCGCCGGTCCACCGTCTCTCCCGAGGCCTGTTCCGGAGACATGTAGGCCACTGTTCCGAGGGTGGACGGTGTCTGAGTGATCTGCTCGGCGTCCTTGCGCTTGGCCAGGCCGAAGTCCATGATCTTCACCCGCCCCTGGGGTGTGAGCATGATATTGGCTGATTTGATGTCCCGGTGCACGATGCCCTTCTCGTGGGCCGCCATCAGGCCCTCGCACACCTGGATGCTGCTATCCAGGACCTCCTTGACCTTCAGCTCTTCCTTCCCGACGATCTCCTTCAGGGTCTTCCCCTCGACGCACTCCATGACGATGAAGTCGCCCTGGGGGCCGCTCTCGATGCCGTGGATGGTGGTCACGTTAGGATGGTTGAGGGACGACGCCGCCTGCGCCTCGTGGACGAAGCGGGCTTTTTCCCGGGGATGCTCGGAGATGTCCGGCGGCAGGAATTTCAGGGCCACGGTCCGTTTCAGCTTGGTGTCCTCGGCCTTGTAGACGACACCCATGCCCCCTTCGCCGAGTTTTTGAAGGATCTTGTAGTGGAGAATAGTTTTGCCGATCATGGAGGTCACCGCCTTTGTTTTAGCTTTAGTTTTGGGTTCTAAAGAAGGGGTCGAGGATTCGAGGATCCAAGGGTTCGAGGGAACTTCGTTCCTCTCCATAGATCACCTTATGATTGTGACGCAAGATTTTCACTCGAACCCTAGAATCCTTGACTCCTTGAATCCTATGTTTTTCACGAACACAAACACGTGCTTTTCTTCCAATTCAATTTTCAATTTTCAATGCCTTTAGCCTTCCCCTCGCATCCTCCACCTCCCCAATCCCCTCATCGGCATCCTTCCAGATCTCCAAAAACTCCTCGTACTGCTCCATGGCCTTTTTGTTCCAGCCCGATCTCTCATAAGCCTGGCCCAGATAATAGTGGGCTTTCACAGAAGCGATGGCGTTCAACGCTCGGGTACGATTGTGGCAGGAAAGTATATTTTCAAAAGCGCTCACCGACTCTGCCAGCATACCCTGCTCTAAATAGGTCCTGGCCAGCGTGTTGTGAATATAGAAGTGCGTCGGGAATTCAATTGTATCTTGAAAAGGCTTTTCAAAGTAGGATAGAGCATCCTGAGGTCGACCTCTTGCCAGCTCAACGTGACCTCTGGCATTCCAGTAATACCCTTTGACCCGAATGGGCTTCCCGGGGATATCTTGCTCCATGATTTCGATCATATGCTGGGCTTTTTCCAACTCACCGTTTTCCGATAAGAACTGGACATAATACATCCGCCATTGGTTCGCTAAATACTGGTCGGTTCTGCTGGAGATCTCGATGGCCGTTTCGAGTTCCGATAAGGCCGCATCGAGGTTCTTCTGCTCTCGGTAGATCGCCGCTTTTACAAACAGCTTGTCATCCTGCCGAGCTTCGGTCCGCTCCATCTCATCCGCCGCCAGCCCATGGTCAAGAACCTTGAGGGCTTCGTTCAGCTTTCCCTGATAAAGGGGAACGAGGGCTAAAAAAGCTCTCCCCCCTGAGCGAGCCACTTTCTCTGAGCACGAGGTCAGTTCTTTGTAACAGCTTTCAGCTTTGGCATATTCCCGTGAAAACAGGTACATATGACCCAGCTTTGCCAGGGACGTGTGAAAGTCCGGCTTGATCTGCAAAGCTTTTTGATACGATTCGATGGCCTGCTCTGTTTTTCCGTTGTTCGCATAGATATCAGCTCTGGTGTCATAAGGGTTGGCTTCCTGCGGAGCTAAGGCAATATATTTATTGATGGCCCAGAGAGACCTCTCAAAATCGCCCAGCTCGTTGTACATATATGCAAGCCAGTTATAGGCTGGTTTATAAAAAGGATCTATCTCAATGGCTCTCTCGAACTGATTAGCAGACTTTTCGGCATCGCCAAGGAAATCGCTATAAATGATCCCTAAATAGAGAAAAGCATATTTCTCATCCGTATAGCATTCGACTATTTCCTGCAATTCATTGATGGCCTGGTCATATTCTCCCGAAACCAGCGCATGCATGCTGTGAATGTACTTCCGCTCCATACGGCTGACTCTGCCAGAGTATTTCACTGCTTTACTGAGCAGCTCCTCCCGATTCTCAATTCCCGTTATGTTGGCAAGCTGATAATAGGCCATGGCAAAGGTGGAATCGTACTCCAGAGCTTTGCGTAAGCTCTTCTCTCCTTCCAAAATATATACCTTGGACAGATAGTCAACGCCCTCAACATAATAACGGTAGGCCTCGGGCGAATGAGTGGTCACATCGGCGATCTCAGGATCCTTCTCGTGCTGAGCTTCGACAGGAAGGGAAAGGTCCTCCTTTACCTCAACGGTCAGCCTATCCACCAGGGAAAATATCTTCTCGCCAGACTCCCCGGTGATTCGCTGCGAGGCTATCACCTTGCCGCTTGATACTTCGACTAGCTGAGAGGTCAGCACGACCTGTGGTTCCACCTGGAGGATGTTGCCGAGAAGCATATATTTGGCCTTCGCTTCGTTGGCCACCTCCGAGGCCACTTCTCGATCGATGACCTTGTCTCCCTCCCTGCCCAGCAGTTTCAGAATGTCGTACAGCCTCTGGCTGGAAACCACTCTCATATATTGAGACTCTGAGAGATCGGTGATCAACAGATTGGTGACGATCTCGCCCAGTCGTTTTTCGTCCTCCCCATCCGTCAGATTCTCGAAATACATGATGGCCAAAGAATTCTCCTGAGCGCTGGCCTCCTGCTGCGGACCGATCTCTACCCGGAAGGGCTTGAAGATGAAGAACAGAGTGATGGCCAGAAAAACGACCGAGGCGGGCACGATCACCGAGAGGCGGGCTTTCTTCGGCCTGGCCATGCTCACTCTGGAAGGAGCTCGACCTGTGGTGGTATACTCCAGAATCCTCCTCTCATGTTTCAGATCTGCCAATACCCCATCGATGTGTTGATAGCGTTCTTCCCTGTCTTTCGTCAATGCTTTTTCCACGATCCGCTGCAGCCCCTCCGGAACATTGGCTTTATACCGTGCCAAAGGCTCCGGCGTCTCGTTGACGATGGAGTAGATCACGGCCGCCTCGTGATCGCCCCTGAACGGCAACTGTCCGGTGATCATCTCGTACAAGACCACACCGAAGGAGAAAATGTCCGACCGCTGATCCACCTCCATGGCCTGGGCCTGCTCCGGAGACATGTAGGCCACCGTCCCCAGGGTCGAGCCGGTGGAGGTCAGCTTGGTGGCCCCCTTCAGCTTGGCCAGCCCGAAGTCCATGATCTTCACCCGGCCCTCGGGCGCGACCATGATGTTGTCCGACTTAATGTCCCGATGGACCACATCCTTCTCGTGAGCTGCCGTCAATCCCTCGCAGATCTGAACGGCGATGTCCAGGACCTTCTTGAGGGTTAGCTTCTCCTTCTCGATCAGTTCCTTGACACTCTGACCCCGGCAGTACTCCATGACGATGAACAGCCGGCCGTCGAATTCATCGATTTCATAGATCGTGGTGACATTTGGATGATTCAAAGAAGATGCCGCCTTGGCTTCGTGGATGAACCGCTCCTTCCCGACCTCATCGGCGGTCATGTGCTCGGGCAAAAACTTCAAGGCCACCAGCCGGTCCAGCTTGAGGTCCTGGGCCTTGTACACCACGCCCATGCCACCCTCGCCGAGCTTGTAGATAATTTCATAATGTGAGATGGTTTTGCCGATCATTTTCCCAATCCCATTTTCTTCAGCAACGCCGTGAACCTTGGATCCGAGCGCATATTGTCAAATGCTGGTTCCACTTTGATCTCACATAGCAAACTATCACGTTCCTCATAAGCCTTTTCAAGCCATTGGAATACCTGATCCTTCTTACCAAAGGCGGTGTGGATTAAAGCTATCCCGTACGATGAGACATACTTTCGTTTCGATAGCTCCTTCAATTCGTCGAGTATTTTCAGCGCCTCACCTCTCTTGCCTGCCACTGCATAGGCGTGTCCAAGCTGCGTTATGAATATGGGGCTGCCCAAGGAGAGGTTTGTTGCCTCTTGAAATTCTGACACGGCTTCCTCACACATCCCCTTTCGCAGATACGCCTCACCGAGATTGCTGTGCGCCGGGATGAAGTTCCGCTCCATTTCGAGCGCTTTTCTGCATTGCCCTATCGCCTGGTCGTACTGACGCGCCTCGCAAAATACCGCTCCTACGAGCGCGTTTATGATGAGCGAAAGCGGGTCAAGTTCTTGAGCTCGTTTAGCCTCGGCGATTGACTCATCGTGCCTCCCCATTACCGCTAAATAATAAGCATACCACTGGTGAGCTGTTGCATAGCTTGGGTTGAGCTCAATGGCTCGCTTGAATTCCCTCTCAGCGCTTTCCCAGTTCCAATCGTGTACCGCTCTGACGAATGCCAGCGAGTTGTGAGCCTCGGCAAGGGTTTCATCTATCTCCAGTGCCTTCTTTGCTGCCACCTTTGCCCGAGGGTAAACCTCTTTAGGGTGAAGATAACCAAAGTGGCCAACGAGATTGTAATAGTCGGCTATTCCTGCGTAGGCCGAAGCATAGGTCGGGTCTTTTTCGATCGCCTGCTGAAAGTATCCCAGACCCTTCTTCAGTCCCTCCTCTGTTCTCTTGTTCAAGAAGTAGCGGCCCTTTAAATATAGGTTGTACGCATCCGGACTCTCTGTATGACGTTTCACAATAGCCGCTTTTTCTTTTCCTAAAAGCTTAACCTTCAACTTTTCTACAATCGCCAGGGATATCTCATCCTGAATGGCGAAGATATCCTCCATATCCCGGTCGTACCGCTCCGACCAGAGATGGTAGCCGTCAGCAACGTTGACAAGCTGTGCCGAGATACGCAGGCGATTATCCACTTTCCGCACACTGCCTTCTAACAGCGTCTTCACTTTCAGCTTTTTACCAATATCGCGGATGTCCTCCCTCTTATCCTTGAACACAAAACTTGAGGTCCGAGCAACGACACGCAAACCTTCAACATGCGTCAGAGCATTGATGATCTCCTCTGTCATGCCATCACAGAAGTACTCCTGCTCTGGGTCGGCGCTCATATTCGTAAACGGTAGCACAGCAATGGAGGGCTGAGACTTGGTGGCAGCCGGTACCTTTAAAACCCCGGACTCCAGATCTTTCCGGACCTTTCTCAAATCGACCAGAATCTCCTCAGTGTTTGGGTAACGTTCCTCCGGTCTTTTGGCAAGCGCCTTGTTGACCATCTGCTCTAACTCCATCGGCACGCCGGTCCGCAAACCTGTTACCGGCTCCGGCTCTTCATTCAAAATCGAGTACACCACAGCCTGATCATATTCCCCTTTGAACGGCAGCTTCCCGGTAAGCATTTCATACAGGACAACACCCAGAGACCAGATGTCCGTCCGGCGATCTACCTTCTCCCCACGAGTTTGCTCCGGGGACATATAAGCCACTGTTCCTAAAGTTGCGCCTGCTTTTGTTAGCTTGCTCTGCCCAGCTAACTTGGCCAGCCCGAAATCCAAGATCTTCACCTGGCCATCTTCGGTGACGAAGATGTTGCCTGGTTTTATATCCCGATGCACAATCCCCTGCCCGTGTGCCTTGGTCAGACCCTGGGCCACTTGAATGGCGATGTCCAGCGCTTCGTCTAACTTCAAATGCCCTCGCTCGACCTTCTCGTCCACCGTCTCGCCCTGGTAGCAGGCCATGGCAATGAACATTCGCCCATCGTCGGTTTCATCAATTTCATAAATGGTGCAGATGTTTGGGTGATCCAATGCCGAGGCCGCTTGAGCTTCCTGAATGAAACGCTCCTTGGCCTCGGCATTGCGGGTTAAATCAAACGGCAGGAATTTCAAAGCAACGATGCGTTTGAGCTTCGTGTCCTGAGCCTTGTACACCACGCCCATGCCACCCTCGCCGATTTTTTCCAGGATCTTGTAATGTAGAATAGTTTTGCCGATCATTTTTCCAACCTCATCCTGTTTATCAGCAATCTAAGGTGAGATTTGAGAAAAGATTAAACTCTTGGCAAGAATTTGTGAGTGCTTTAAGTGAAGGATGCTGGTAAAGGAAAGACCGATCCTTGATCCTTGATCCTGGATGCTGGTTAAAGGCCGAGATTCGAGACTTGAGACTCGTTGAACCCCGAGACTAGAGACTCGTAAAGGCTGAAGTCAAAATATTTTCCCATTTTGCATTTTTCACTTTTCATTTTTCACTTTGCATTTCTTTTACCAGGATCCAGTATCCAAAAATCATACCGTGATACCTAATTAAAACCGGAATTTTCTTGTTGTCAATGGAAATGGTGGGGTATTCTGACCTAAAGGATATTTTCAGGATGGAATCGACCCTGCACGGATTAAATTTAGGGTCCTTTGCCATGGATGTCAAAGCATTTTTCTGTGTTTGGGACAAAAGATACACAGAGATACAATTCAGTTCGATAACACAAGCGTGAGAATACTGAGCGGCTTTCATTTTTAAAGAAGGCATCGTTAAACCAGACTACGAAATGCTCATTGAACCTGTTTTTGGAAGATCCGACACAGGAACTTCGCTGGTCCTCTCCACTTTATTAACGGTTGATTTTAAAAAGGCTTGACTTTTCTAAAAAAGACAACATAATTTATTTGCCTTGGTTATTGAATTTTGTTTGTTATTTGGTACTTGGGATTTTTAGAGTAAGTTTATCAATAACTTCTAAAATCAAAAATCGCTAATCAGCAATCGCAAATCATCGGAAAAAACTTGAATCTATCTACTTATGGACATTTAAGTAAAACGAATCCTATGCTCGGAAATACCCGCTGGGGCCTTACTGGAAAAACATTTGAAAGGACGTTATCATGGCAGTTAATCTTCGAGGTCGAAGTCTCGTAAAGTTGCTCGATTTTACCCAGGATGAGATTCAATTTCTCCTGGTTCTTGCAAAAGACCTAAAAGATGCCAAATACAGCGGGGATGAGCAACCGTGTTTAAAAGGGAAAAACATCGCCCTTATCTTTGAGAAAACCTCTACCCGGACGAGATGTGCTTTCGAAGTTGCTGCTTATGATCAGGGGGCTCAAATTACTTATCTGGGACCAACCGGCAGTCAAATCGGGCATAAGGAAACAATGAAAGACACAGCACGTGTTCTGGGAAGAATGTACGACGGTATTCAATACCGGGGGTTCGGCCAGGAGATCGTCGAGGAACTTGCCAAATACGCCGGCGTGCCGGTCTGGAATGGATTGACCGACGAGTTTCACCCCACCCAGATTCTGGCTGACATGCTCACGATGCATGAGCATACCGCAAAGCAAATAAATGAGATCACTTACTGTTACCTGGGTGACGCACGGAACAACATGGGCAATTCGCTGTTGGTCGGCGGGGCAAAACTGGGAATGGATGTGAGATTATGTGCCCCAAAAGAGTGTTGGCCGAGCGAAGACCTGGTGAAGCAGTGTCGGGAAATAGCGAAAAAAACTGACGCCCGGATCACATTGACGGAGGATGTCACGGAAGGGGTAAAAGATGCTGATTTTCTGCATACCGACGTCTGGGTGTCGATGGGAGAAGCCGCCGAAAAATGGGAAGAGCGCATCAAGCTGCTTAAACCTTACCAGATCAATAGAGAGCTAATGGAATATACCGGAAACCCGAAGGTGAAGTTCATGCATTGTCTGCCTGCCTTCCATAACAGGAATACCACAGTGGGAGAGGATATCTATCAGAAGTATGGATTAGACGGAATGGAAGTGACCGAAGATGTATTCGAATCCAGGTACTCCATTGTTTTTGACCAGGCGGAAAATCGCATGCATACAATTAAAGCTATTATGGTCGCAACATTAGGGGATCGAGCATAGTAGTAAAGAATTAAATCAATTTCTGGAGGACAAAGTCAGGTTTGGAAGTCGACTTTGTGCTGGGAGGAGGCGAGGTTGCCATCGAGGTGAAGGGTACGAGTCGCATCGATAAAAGGGACTTGCGCCCTCTGAGAGCTTTTATAGAGGAATGTTCGCCGCGCAAGGCTCTGGTAGTATGCAATGAGCGGGAGGAGAGAGTTCATGGGCAAATACGAATAATGCCCTTCAGAAAATTTTTACGTGATTTATGGCAAGACAAGATTATTGGCTGATTATCTTGATTTGCGAAGAAAAGATAAACTTCTAAGATCAAAAATCTTCGATCGTAAATCGCAGATCTTCACAATAACGAGCTTCGTAAAAACCGGGGTTCGGGATTCGAGACTCGAGATTCGTAAAA
>DAOVRJ010000001.1 GCA_030628225.1 Candidatus Zixiibacteriota bacterium
CTCTCATCCCTTCCCCACCTCACTATCCAGCCGGCGGATCATTCCCAACAACCCCACCAGCGGCAACCCCACCACATTATAAAAACAGCCATCGATCCCGCTGATCAAAAGCGCTCCTCTCCCCTGAATCCCATACGCCCCGGCCTTGTCCAGGGGCTCGCCGGTGGCCACGTACTCGGCGATCTCCTCATCGGCCAGCTCCCGGAAGGTCACCTCGGTGCGTTCCACGTGAGAGATCCAGATATCTCCAGCTACGTCTATGAGCGTCAAGCCGGTATACACCTGGTGAGTTCTGCCGTTGAGCTTTCTGAGCATCGCGGCGGCCTCCCGTTTGCCGGCAGGTTTTCCCAGAATTTCCCCGTCCAGTACCACCACGGTGTCCGCACCCAGAACCACACCGGAGGAGAGTCTTTGGGCCACATCCCGAGCCTTGCGACGGGACAGCTCCACCACGTGGTCCTCGGGATCCACCGGGGCATCCACATCCTCGCTGACCCCGCTGACCATCCGGCGGAAAGGAATGCCGGCCAGGTCCAGCAAATCCGCCCTTCTGGGAGATGCCGAGGCCAGTATCAGCTTGTCCTCTCGAGTCCAGCTCATCGTTCCCTCTCCGATTCAAGGATCAGAGTTACCGGGCCATCGTTGTGGATATTCACGGACATGCGGGCTCCGAAACGACCCGTCTCCACCCTCAGTCCGCTTTGCCGCAGAATGGCCACGAAATGCTCATACAGGGGCTCGGCCTTATCGGGTGGCGCCGCTTCAGTAAAGCTGGGCCGGCGTCCCTTGCGGCAATCCCCGTAAAGGGTAAACTGGGAGATGGCCAGGATCTCCCCACCCACCTCCAGGACGGAGCGGTTCATCTTGCCCTGCTCATCCTCGAAGATGCGCAGGTGGAGACATTTTTCGGCCAGATAGCGGGCCTGGGACTCTGTATCATCGTGTCCGATGCCCACTAAGAGTACCAATCCCAGGCCGATCCGGCCGATGGATTGACCATCAACTGTGACCTCTGCTTCGCTGACCCGTTGTAGGACGATTTTCATGAATCATCTCCCCCTGAGTGGTCTCACAGGAAGCTCGTCTGCCGAGGTTCGAGATTCGAGATTCGTTGAAAGAAAAACCGATGCTGGATTCTGGATGCTGGATCCTGGATTAAAGTCGAGAAGAACGGGATTCGGGATCCGGGATTCGTAAAGGCAAAGTTCAACTGCTTTTTCCATTTTGCATTTTTCACTTTGCACTTTTCATTTTGCATTTCACTTTTTGCATACTGCCTCCTGCCGACTGCTTACTGCTTACTGGTTTTCTATTGCCATTGCTATTGCCTATTTATTTTCAAACCCAAACCCCGGCCAAAATCGCCGCCAGTCCCACCCACATATCCACTTTGAGTAATAGGCTCAACCGCCCCAAATGGTCAGGACTGGAATTCCGCTGGGAAGAGAAAATCACGTACAGCAGGGGAAAATCCACACCGAACACCACGATGATCAGATAGGCCAGCGAGTAGTGGCCGACGAGATGAGGTATCGGTGTGGCTGCAATCAATATACTGAAGGCCAGACCAGCCCATCGGAGGGCGGCGGGCACACCCACCACCGCCGGCAGGGTCCGGGCCCCGGCTGCTCGATCGCCCACCTCATCCTGGGCATCCTTGAGGATCTCCCGTCCCAGATGGAAGAGAAAAGCGAAGCACGCCGGAACCAGGGCCGGGCCTGGTCTGCCTGTGGCGATCCCTCCATAGAGGAAAGCCAGGCCAGCGGCCAGAGCCACTGCCAGGTTGCCCCACAGAGGCATCCTCTTCAGCCAGGCGCTGTAAGCCACCAGCAGAAGGACCACCAGGATGGCGATCAGCAACCCCCAGAGGCCAAGAGCGGGGCTGATGGCCACGCCCAGCACCATGAGCATCACTGAAAAAGCGGTCGCCTGGGACCTGGTTAGCCGACCGGAGGGCAGGGGCCTGCCGGGCTTGTTGACCCGGTCTATCTGCACATCGAAAACATCGTTAATGGCGTTTGCCCCGCCGGTGATCAGCCCGGCCACCAAACAGGCAAGAAGGACCGGCAAGTCCGGGCGCAGCAAACCAGAGGCCAGAGCCCCCACCAGCACGGAGCCGGCGGCGATGACCACGTTCAGCGGCCTGCTTAATTGCAGGTAGGCAATCACTCGTCGCATGAGGATACATCCTCCAGGGGCTTAAAACTCGTTGATCACCCCAAAATGCACCTTGCCATCGGCCAGACCATCCCCCTCACCCAACCCGTAGTCCACTCCGACGATGCCCAGCCGGGACTCTAAGCGCAACCCCACCCCATAGCCTATCTTCTCTCCGCTGACCTCCTGAACAACCTCTGTCAGGGGATCTATCTTCCGATAAAAATAGTGGCCCGCGTCCAGGAATAAAAAGCTCCACGAGCGGCGTCCCAGGAGGAAGCGATACTCCAGGTTGGCCCAGATAATCCGCGAGCCATGAAACTGCTCCTCCCGATAGCCGCGCAGCGTCCGGGCCCCACCCAGCTTGAACTGCTCGTTTAAGGGTACCACAACCTCATCGCTGTAAATCTCCCCCAGATGAAGGTTAACCGCCACCACCTGATGCCGGAAAACCCTCACGTACTGCTCCAGCTCACCGGTGAACTCCGTGCTCTCCACCCGACTCCGGGCAGGCTGATATGTCTCGGTGGCCTGGTTCTTCTTAAAACGCTGGCGAATCATCGTCTGATATCGGCCGCCTCTCCGGGGGGCCAGAAGGTCATCCCGAATATCCAGCTCCAGCCAGACACCCGCCAGGTAGGATCGGCTGCCGGGCAGATCCTGACCACCCTTTATATCGGGTATCACCCTCTGCCAGTCGAACATCACACCCCCTATAACGTGCTCCCCGATGGCGGAGTGGGCTTGAATTCCCAGATCCGTTTGGGCATATGAAGAATCCTGGTTGACCTGCTGGATGTAGCCACCCAGGGTCAGCGGCAGACCCAGAAGCCATGGTTCCTGATAGGCGAAGCGCAGTTTTGAGGAAAGAGGATCGCACCGGCTCCAGGCGGCCTCCACTCTCCGGCCCGTGCCCATGAGGTTGCGAAAGGAGAGGTCCAAAAGACCAGTGAAGTATCCGTCCCGTTGCTCTGTGGCCGGCTGGTAGCCCAGCACTCCGTCGATGGTGTTGGTGCGGCCCTCCACCACCGGAACCACCAGCACCGCCAGATCGGAGCGATCACCCGGCAGAACCTGAATTTCTCCCACCTCCCCAAAGAAACCCAGGCGCTGCAACCTTCTATGCCCCTGTTCTATGGCCCGTTGATTGTACAGGTCACCCTCATCTATGCCCAGCTCCCGGCAGATGACGGAGCTTTTAGTGATGGTGTTGCCCTCCGGCACCACCGACTGCACCCGGACCCGAGCACCTTCCTGGATGGTTAATCCAAAATCCAGGCGATCCTCCGCGGTCAACCGGAACTGAGTCACCTGGATCTGGCAGTAGGGATGGCCGTTGTTCTCGTAGACTGTCAACAGCCTCTGCACATCGGCCTCCAGAACATCGCCGCGGAAGACCTGTCCAGAGCGCAGGTCCATCTGCTCCTCTATGGTTTCCCGCCTGAGCCATCCCTTGCCCTGTATCTCCACCTGGCCTATACGCACCAGGGGACCTTCGTTAATAAGCAGAGTCAAATCCACTTGGGAAGAATCCTGGTTGAAACTAAGCTTCGGCGGGAAGATATGCGCCCGAAGATAGCCCTCATCCCGGTACCAGCTGAGCAGACTTTGGATATCTCCCTCCAGGATGGCATCGTCCAAAGGCCGGCCCTCCCGGGTGACCATCATCTTCAAAATGGTCCGCGTCGAGGCGGCCTTGTGGCCCTGAATGTCCATCTTATGCAGCAGAGCTTGATCCTCTCCGGCGGCGCCGGACCACCAGCCCAACTGAAGGGAAAGCAAGATGAGCAAAAATGCCCTTCTGGCGATATCCACCATTTGTTCCATAACCTCTCGGTTAGAAAAAAGCTCTCATCTCGGCCCTGCCCGTATGGCGGGTGGGCCGTCCTGGCTGGGAACGCAGGGAATAGCTTGTCGTGGCGGAGATGTACTGATTAAGCCGATAGTCCACGCTGAGGCTGTAGCGGTAATTGCTGCCCACACTGTTGCCCTGGGCCATCTCCCACGAAATGGCCGTCCCCTCGGGCTCTGCGGTCACATAGGCCCAGCCGAAATCACTCCTCAGCTTGCCCTTGACCAGAAAAGAATAGGAAACCCTGGGCGACAGGGAGATCATCCGCGATCTAGTTTGGCCAACAGCATCCTGATCTCCCCTGAATTCGGTCTTCAGAGAAAGCTCCAGGCTGCGTTCCGGGTAAAAAGTTCCCTCCACAGAAAGATCATCGGCCCGGATTCTGCTCTTGGGGACATCCTCCAGCTTGCGGAATCTGTTCTCATGTTCATACTCCAGCCGCAGCATCGGCCGGTTCCCCGGGGCCAGGTCTATCCGGATGGACCTTTTGATCCTGAGATTTTCCTCGCCTCCGGAAATATACTGATTGTTCTCCTGGTCTGCGCTCTGATAACGGAGACGCACCCCCACATCCCTCCGCTGGGGAAAAAGAAAAAAGTCCTGCCGGAAAAAAATCTCTCCGCGGAGGGTAGTATCATCCCGCTGGAATTTATCCAGCCGCAGCAGATAAATAGCCATCTTATCCTGCTCAGTGGTCTTCTCGCCGATCTTTACGAATGTGTCGCTGGACAGATTGCGCATGAAATCCAGAACTCCGCCGCTCCGCTCAGCAACAGCCCGATGGGGCGTCAGGCGCAGACGCAGACCGACTGTTAGATCGGTAACCGGGATGGAATCGCCTACCGTCTCCGTGCGGAAAACCCAGTTCCCGTCAGGATCGGGAATATACTCCCCGTCCTCCAGGATATAGTCCCCCTTCCCCTCTCCAACATCCACGGGGATCCTCTGCTTCCTGCTGTCCTGGGTGTTGCTGACCTGGTAATCAACCTGAGTCTGTACCGCTCCTTTCAGAGGTGCGTAGTTGAGCTTAGTGTAGATGAGATCCACCTTGCTGTTGGCACCTTCCATCTCCTGAAACTGTAGGGTGCGCCTGGTGTGCTCCGCCGTGAAGGACAGGGATCGCCAGTTCCCAACGGCCAACCGGTTTTTTTGTGTGCGGCCGAGACTTTTTTTCAGCCATTTGCCATTATAGGCGTGATCCTGGCGATAGGTCAGCTGTGTTGAGATTGAGAGGGCTCCCAAACCCACCGTGGAGAGACCACCGCGAAATTGATCGTATCGCTTCCCGGAAGTCAAACGGCCAACTCCTGTCAGGTCCAATTCTTTCAATTCCCTTGATTCGCCCTCCCAGGAAAACAAAGGCTTGAGCCGCCAGAGGGTATGATCTGTCGTCAGTCCCCGTCGAATCCAGCGAGTGCGCTGGCCCGATGAGGATTCAAACCAAGGATACTTCCTTTCGCTTTCGATCAACTCGTAATGAACCGCCAGGTGGGGCAGACGACGAGGAGTGACCTCCGAGCTCAACCGCCTGCGAGTGGAGGAAAACAGGGATCCCCTGCTGAGCTGACCATATTCTGCGGACACTTTCGCGGTCGAAAAGGGTCGGTAAGTTCCAGAAATCTCCCTGACTTCCTCGGGATCTGGCTTCCTCTCCCGATCCAGATCCCAGCGACGATCATGTTCTACCTCCTCGCTGCGGCCCGGGGGACGAAAACGCTCATCTGTTGAGCGATACTCGCCCATCAAATCCAGGTGACCAAACCCGCGGGAACCCAACCTGATAGACTGGTTGATAAGCCTCCCCTCAAGGGCGATGCCGCGGCCCACGTTGTCGTCATCGCTTTTTCCAGACAGGGTATTGTCGTCTCTTAGGCTGATGCCCAACTCGGCTTTCAACCGTAGAGTGGAAGATGAAATAAGCTCTGCTTGAAAGTCAACCATGGACTGTTTGCTGGGCAGGGGCAGGTATATCCGGGGAAGGTAGCGCCGGTCACCATCACCCATGTAGACGTAGTAGTAGCGGTTGTCCTGCAGGCTGAACTGGCGAACGTATTCTCCGTTTCCCGATCCCACATCGCTGAATGCCACATTATAGATGCCGATGGAGTCCGGCCCTACATACACGAAATAGGTAGAATCCACCCAAACATAGTCCCCCCTTCCTCCCGCGCTGGTGTCCACCAGAACCCAGCCGTTCCTCCAGGCCGCTTGGGAATCGTCTCCCGCCCCCTCCAGGATGGCCCGATCCTCCCTGGACAGGGCCACGTCGATGGGGTTATCGCCGTCGTCCGATTCGCGAATGTACATCGTATGCAGTTTGAGCTTATCATCAAGCAAAGCAGTCCCACCATACCCTCCGTAGAAGCTGCGCTTGTACTTCTGACCGGAGTACTCGTAGTCCACCACTATCCGGGAGTCGGCGGTGATCAGATGATGCATGCTGAAAGTGATCTCTCCGCTGCCATACTCGATGACGTAATCGTTGTTTTGCCCCCGGGTTACCCGTTCGCCACCCACCCACACCCGTTCCGTGCCGGCCAGCACGATGATGTCTGTCCCGCCCTGATCATCCGTCAGCTGATAGGGACCCTGTTTACCCTCTATTCCGGAAAAGCTCATGCTTCGAAAATATCCCCTGGAAACCGCTCCCGCCAGGGTAGCATGAATTCCCGGGAACTTGACAGCACCCTTGGCCCCCTGCAGCTTGCGATTAAACTGCCCGAACTCTCCCTGCAGATATGCGATCTCGAAGTCACCCAGGGTGGCCGTGGCGTTTCTGCTGCTGATCTCCACCAGTACTTTGTCGATCTCCTCCAGCGTTTGGGTGTCTCCCTCCGGCTGCAGGGGACTGCTTTGATCGGACAGCAGGGCCACAACTTCCACATCGGTCGAGACCTTGCCGGAGATATTTACCTGCAGGGATTGTTCTAGAGAGAGGTCGCGATCTGAGCCCAGAGAGATGGCGAAGGTTTTACTTCCGCCCACTCTCAGGGCTGATGGAATGCTGGTCTTCGGAGGGGTTGTGGTTACAGCGGGGGCGGACGAGGTGAGAACCTGTGCCTCGCCCGGCTCACCTGTCTTTTGCCGATGAAAGTACTGCTTCTTCAGCAAAAAGGGCAATTTCTCATACTGTACGCGGATAAGAGAGGTTAATGATGGAGGGACAGTAAAAGTGATCAGACCCAGGTCATAATCTATCCGGTAATCCAGAAGTTGAGTTAACGGTCGCTCATCTACCCAGACTCGCTCCCGATGGAGCAGAAGAAATTGGTCAGGAAGTTTAAAGGGGCCAGTCGTTCCATCTGTCTCTAGGAGAACGGTCCTGTGAAAAAGGGAATAGTACTGTTCCCCGGCGGGCTGTCCGGCACAGGAATCAACCTGGAGAAAAATAGCCCAAACCAGCAACAGGCAAGAAAACAGGTGGCCAACTGTCCTCGTGCTCATGCCCCCCCCAGCCTCTGAAGGTTCTTCCTCCCATCCCCTCAGCCCTCACAGGCCTTCTGTTTCGGCTCGGCGCACGATCTGGAAGATCTGAACTCGCCCGTTCCCGGAGTCCAAGACGCAGAGCAAATCCGTGCCCGAGACGGCCAGGTCTATCGGCGAATGAAAGGATCCGTAGCCCGTGCCGGCGGCGCCCAGGCTGAAGAGCAATTCGCCCTGGGAGCTGAAGACGCAGATGCGATCATGGCCGGTATCGGCAACATAGAGATAGCCCTGGCCATCGGTTGCCACACCCTTCGGTCCCTTGAGCAACCCCTGACCTATGCTGCCCAGAAAACTGCCGAAGGCATCGTAACGAGCGATGCGGTCATTTCCTGTGTCGGCAACGAAGACGGCGCTCCCGCGGCCGATTGTCAGACCCGCTGGTGTTCTTAGACGATCCGCAGCAGAGGTAAATCCTCCGAAGGAGCGTTCCAGCTCTCCGAAAGAGGTCAGTATCAACACCTGCTCGTTCTCCTCATCGCTGACATACAGCTCTCCTGTGGGAGCCATCTCGATGTCCCGCAGGAATCCGAAAGCCAACGGCTCTTCCTCCTCCGTGGATGGTGGGATGCTGGACAGAAAGTTCAGATAGCGGTCAAAACGCTGCACGCGCCGATTTTGAGAATCCACAACATAGATGTTTAACCCCTCCCGAGCAGACAGGCCCGTGGGCCGATTGAACCGTCCCTCACCCCATCCGAATCCCCCGATCTCCTCGATGAGGCGGCCGGCGGAATCGAATTTCTGCACCCGGTGATTCCCCGTGTCGGCCACATAGATATTCCCCTCTGGATCGACGGAGATACCCTGGGGATTCAGGAATTGGCCAGGACCGCTCCCGGGACTGCCGAAGGTCCGCTGAAACTTCAGCGCCCGGGGTGGAACGGAATGACCCGGCGCCCACCAGGAGGACCCGCTCTTTGTTCCGCTCGCCGAACAGGCCAGATATGAGCCAACGGCTAAAATCAACGCCGATGAAATCCAAATTGGAAAGTTCTGTCTGTGAAATAGATCACTGAACATGGCCTTTGCTCTCCGGAGAAATGTGTGGAGACAGCCAGCACGTCCAAGAGGTATTTGGGACCAGGAAAGGAGGGAACTTGGATGGCAGGAAAACGGCACAAGGCTAATGGGGGGTGCAAATCTACCGCTCGGCCTAAAAGCTCCTCTTCAGACCGATGACCACCATCGAGGAGCCGGGTGCCGGTCGCACACAGAGGGAGAGCTGGACCGGTGAGGGCCGGGAGGCGTGCTCTTTGTTGTATGCCCTGGCTGTCCTGGCGGCGTCCACGGCGCTCACCAGATGGTTGAGCAGAATGACCCCGGTCACGATGATCGCGTTGTGTTCCGCGTTGATGCTGGTCCGATAGATGGAGTCAAATTCCCTTTGCGAGCTGTCGCTGTCCCACTCCCAGAAATCGCTCCCCGAATAGAGCTGGGCCTCCTCCCGGTAATTTATGAGCTGTCGGCTGTTATACTCCTCCATGCTGGTAAAGATACTCACGTCCTCAAAGTACTCCTTGGATTTGCCCCGGATATCGACGCCGGCGTGCGTCGCCGCATAGAGCTGGTAGTCTTCCTCTTTCCAATCGCTATAGAGGTGCAATCCCAGAAATCCAGCTAAAATAGCCAGCTCCGTTCCTAAAAAGATCCGTCCGCGACCCGGTGCCTTGGTGTAAAACTGCCCGGTGCCGGGTATCAGAAGAGAGAGAATAAAGGCTTTCGGCGCCGATCTGGACTCTGCAGATGTCAGGATAATTTCCCCGGTTTTCGCGGCCACGGGGCCCATTGCCCGGTCACTCCCCTGAGCTACCATGGATAGATCCATGAGCGTCACGATGGAGTGACTCCTGGCTTGAATGGGCAAGAATGTGATCAGCAAGCTGGCTGCCAACCCGGCGACCCACAAAAGGCCTGTATGCGCCTTCATCTGGCCCTCCCCCTTATCCGTCCGAGCTAATAAAGGTAAACAAGAGATTGAAATAGACCCGCCACCCCCCCTTCTCTGCCGGGCGGTTTTCGATGGCCGGAATATCATCTAACCCATAGGCGGCTGCAAGGCTGAGCTTTGTAGGAAAGGCGTAGAAGGAAAAACAATCCAATCTGAACTCTGCCCCAACATTTTTCTTGATATCGTCGAAGTTGACACCATCGTCATTCCAGGCCTTGCCGGCGCCGTAGAAGATGGACCCGCACAGCTTGTCAAAATAGACCTGGAAAAACTGCTTGCTGATGTCCATCCAGATGGGAAAGCGATAAGTCACATTCCCCAAAGCTATCCGCCGGCCCTCGATGCTATAGAAGGAGTAACCCCTGAGACCCTCCTGACTGCCCAGTTGAAAGTAAAAGAAGTCGTCCACGGCCTCGTCGATCACCCCACCCTTGAGGTGCAGGATCAGAGAATGCCGTCCCCAGGGAAGAGCCCGGTATTCTTTCCAGTCCAGCCGAAACTGGTCGTAGTAGTTCTTGTAGTAAGCGGTGACGTAACCGTATTCCGTTAACTTCCCCTCGTTTGGATTGATCAGTTTGTTGAACATGCGATCGTAGCGAAGATGTATCTCCCGCCCACCCCGGGGGTTGATCTCGGCATCCCGGGCCCGGGAGATGGATTTATAGTCCCAGCGCAGGGATATATCGTGGCCGCGAAAGTAGGTCCAGCTATCTTTGCCCAAAAGCCATCCTTCCGGATAGTGTCCTGGTACCGGCTCCCGGGTCCAGGCCTCCAGATAGACATCGTACTTACTGAAGATGTAAGCCAGGGTAAGCTCTTTCTGGTAGGTGATGGACATGGGGTCACTCCAAGCATACCGGATCCCCAGGTCAAATTCCGTCAGATCATACCGCGTTTCCAAACCAACCAGGGTTTTATGGCCATCGATCCGGTCATATACCTGATCATCGACATGTTTGCGCAGCCGAAAGGCCTCGAAGAACAGAGTGGGGGCGAACATCCGGTTCTCGTACTGGGCATAGAAATCGAAGTCCCCATCTTTGGCCACCACGGCCGTGGCGAAAGCAGACTGCTTGCTCAATAGCTCCTGTGAAGCTAAATATAAGCCCCCCTTGAATTTGTTGTCGTCAATAACGAAACGGGGCAGGAAAAAGGTCTTGTTGAAAATGGACTTGTAGGGCCGGGACTCAAAATGGGGCGCAGCCTCCCGGTGACCTGGATTATCGCCCAGGCCGGCAATGGACGGAATATCCGCAGGCTTCCCCAGGGTCTCATCCATAGGCAACAGGAAGATCTGGTACCCATCCGAGGTGTATCCGGAATAGACCACCGTCTTCCCGTCCGGGGAAAGGGAGGGGTTGAAGGCCCCACCCACCACATTAGTCACCTGGGTCAGGCTTCCCTCGTCCAGCCTGTATACATAAAGATTGAATATTCCTCCCCGGTCCGAGGAAAAACAAACGGTCCGACCGTCGGGGGACCAACAGGGATCGCGATCATCCTCCAGTCCCCGGATCAAGGAACAACCGCCCGTGCCATCGGTGTTGACCAGGGTCACGTCCCGGGTCCGCTCGCGAAACGTGCTCACCAGGATCTTATCACCGCCCGATGACCAGCGGGGGCCATAATACTGGGTGCCATCCTGGTTATCCGTCAGAGTTCGAACCAGCTTCCCATCGGGATCCAGCAGGGCCAGATTGCGGGTACCGTCGCCATTGAGGACCACCAGTATAGACTGGCCATCAGGAGACCAGCGAGGATCAGTGGCCCGCAGTTCATGGGTCAGCCGCTTCTCTTTTTCGGTCTTCAGATCGTAGAGATAGATATCGTTCACATGAGAGCCGTATTTGTTAGGCTTCACCCTCTTGGCATAGACCAGCTTTTCCCCGTCCGGAGACCAGGATGCCGCCGAGCGGAGCCCTCCGGCCACCTGTTCTGCCTCCTGGGTCTCCATGTCCATCACGTAGAGGCTCATGATCTGGTAATCGCTGCCCTTGTTGGACAGATAGGCCAGCTTTGTCCCATCCGGCGACCAGGCGGGATGGATGTTCATCCAGCCCTCCTGGATTATCTTCCTGCCTTCCACCAGGTCTTTCTCCACCATCCTCTGCTGGTCCTGATACTCGTCCAGCATGTGTTCATGCCATTCGCGGTAAAGCTGTTTTTCCGATCTTCCAGTGACCTTCTTTATGGCCGAACCGAAGTTATACCGCCATGGGCTCCTCATAGCCCGACACAGGTCTTTCAGGCTCTTGGGCCCATATTTCTCGGCGATGTACCGGGTCAGGGAAAATCCCTGGTTGTAAACCATCTCGTTGCCCAGCCCGATCTTTCCAAATCCGCCCATCTCGTCGCAACTTAGCAGCTTGTCGCCCAGGACACCCATGCGCAGCAGCATGTCCCGGTGGGTGTCCCAGGACTCATGATCGAGGGAAGGGGCCTGGTACTGGGCCAGCCCTTCGGCAAACCACAGGGGAACCACCGTCCCGGGCAGGGGATAAGATATGATCACGTTGGGGTACCCGCTGATTACATCGGGCCTCTTCTCCTTCTCATAGCCGATGTACTGCAGGTAGAAGGATGGCAGCCACTGGGGAAACTTGCGGGCCAGCTGCAGGGAGACCATGTGAGTGAACTCGTGGGTGATGACGTTGCGCAGCCAGTGGTGCATGCCCCGCAGCTCCCAGTCCATCTGGGTGGCCCAGATGGCGATCTTGTTCTCATAGTAGTAGGCCATTCCATTGGCATAGTCGTCGGTATCGTAGATGATCAGGTCCACCACCTGGGGTAGCGGATAGTCATAGAGAGAGGTGATCGGATCATATATCTCCTCGGCGATCTGTGCCGCCAACTGGGCGGTACGCTCGGCACCCTGGTGGTAGTGAATCCGGAAGTGCTCCCTCTCAATGGTGCGCCATTCCAGCTCCGGATGGTTATAGGCCCAAGCTTGGCCCACCGCGATCAAGAGGATGGCCAGACAGATCATGATATGTGAGATCCGAACGTGCATATTGGTCCCCGTAGCCACTAAGGCAGCCAAAAAGCGAATGTTCAAAATCTCTTGGTTAAGGTGATCTTGGGGATAGCCTTTCCGGCGTAGATATCCATCCCCATGCGCAGCTCAGGATAACCGGCTTCCTCCAGGGATCGCCGGTTAAAGGCCTTGGCGGCTAAAGCGGCATCCAGGGCGCTGATCACGTGGTTGAACAGGCTGGCGCTGATCCCCCAGGTGGCTCGCTTGAGCAGGTCGTTGGCGTCGCCGCGCAGGTTAGCATATCTGTCTCGATTCACAGTGGCCGTGGCGTCGCCCCCGCGGCAGATGTCCCGAGTGGTCTGATCGAATGTATAGCCCAAAAGGGAATCATTGGGGGCGAAATCGCCGGGAAGGTAATCCTGCGGGTTGCCGACCCAACCAAAGGAGAACTGGTCGTATTTGCCGATCATCTCGTAGTAATCGCCGTCCTTCTGAGCAGGCAGGTGGTGGGTGAACATCTTATCGAAATCGGGATCGTTGTCCCCCTTACGGGCGTCGTACCAGTCCTCCCAGTCGCGATACCAATCAAGATAAGCATCTTCGGACCACTCGACGTCGGCGAAATCCATGTACTCGTCCTCCTTGTCCTTGCCGGAGCTGTGCTGGGTAAAATACCATGCCCAGGAAGCCGTCTCTACAGCCAAGAAACCTATGGCCCTCTTCTCAGCCCCAACGTAGAGCTCTCCCATACCGGGAATGATCGCCGAAAACAGCAGGGCCTTGCCCGGGGACTTCAATCCCGGCGTGCCGGCGGGAATTCCCTCCACGAAAACCGGCTGCTGACCAACTTTCTGGGCCACCTCCCCCACCGACGGCTGTGCTCTTAGAAAATGCTCGCCGATCACACCAACCCCAGGACCGACGTCGGCCAGCGCTGTGCTGCCCAAGGCCAGCATCGTGCAGACAAGAACCAGAGACCGGAAAACGGACGTGCCTTTCATCGCCCCCTCCTTTGAGAGATGTGCCTGGTTATTTGACCACCGCAATTTTGCAAAAAACCGTTTCTTGATACCCTCCTCCCCGAGCCTCCACCCGGCATAGGTAAACCCCGCTAACCACATCGGACAGATCCCAGACCACCTCGTTCTCCGTGTGGGCGAACCCTGTGCCGGGCAGATCGGCCACCAGATCGCCGGACAGATCATAGATGCGAATGTCGACCTCGGCCTCCTGACCGAGCCGATACCGTATCGTGGTGCTCTGTCCTTCAGTGGGATTGGGATAGTTGTACACCGAGGCCGCGGGCATCAGCTCCCCGGCCTGGGGAGGCGAGGGAAGTTCGCAGATGGGGAAACCCCCCGTGTGTCTGAAATCGTGCCCCCAGGTGGGCCAGGGGAGCTGAGCAGAGTCGGGCTCTGCCGCCAGGTCCCACACATACATCCACCCGGCCTCATCTCCGGCCAGGATCTCGATGTCCCCATCGCCGTCGATGTCGGCCAGGGTCGGCGAGGAGTTGACCGCCCCGGCACAGGCCAGGGGCCAGCCCTGCAGTGGATCCCCGAATCTGTCGTGGGCCACCAAAAGGCCCGCAGGAGTGCCCACCACGATGTCCACCTGCCCATCCCCATCCACATCACCCAGGATGGGCGAGGATTTCATGGTACCAGTATCCTTCAAAGGAATGGGAAAGTTCGACACCGGCGAGACGTTGTAGTTCCAGGCCCAGATCTCATCGGTTCCGACAACCACTACCTCCAGATAGCCATCGCCGTCGATGTCTCCCAGGACTGGCGAACTACTCAAGGGACCTTCTATCTGCACTGGCCAACCGGTGGTCAGATGTCTATACAAATCCCAGACATAAATCTGCCCCCCGGCACAAGTGGCAATAATCTCCACAATTTGATCATCCCGATCTAAGTCTCCCCAAACCAATCCCATAATCTCTGCTGGAGTTTGAATAACACGAGGTTCTATAGAACCTTCCCCCAAGGGACAGAACGTAAACACTTGACCGTTAGCCGTTCCGGCGATTACTCTATAAACGAAAGGCCATGAAGCACCGTCGGCAACAGTCAGTGCCGTAATAGTACTTTCTCCCAGGTTAACCCGCCAGGTGATTTTATCCTCCTCGCCGGGAGCCAATTCGTATACCCAGCCGTTGGCAGTCCCCACCACAATCCTCGTCCCGCAAAAAACGCCGGGTACTCTAATCAACAAAGCGGCACTAGAAATAGGACTCTCCACGTTAAAAGGAAACCCATCAAGCTCTTCTCCGTCGTGATTCCAGCAGTGGACATCTCCGCTCACGGCGCCCAGAACGATTTCCTGATCACCATCCTCATCCAGGTCGCCCAGGGCAGCAGAACCCGCGATGGAATCCGCCAACTGGACGAACAGAGCCGAGCTGTCCGCTCCGGGCAGAAACGGCGTTCCGTCATGATTCCACACAAAGACCCGGCCATCAGGAGTATTCATCACGATCTCCATGTCCCCATCGCCATCCAGATCACCCACCAGGGGCGGATTTTCGGCCAGGGAAACCGCCATCGAATCGGGCCAGCCGGGCTGGTACGTGTCGATGGACACGTCGCAGGTCATGGTCGCCCCCGAGGGGCCTATCCCAGTCACGAAAATGTGGCTGTCGGCCCCGCTGTAGCTGTTGGAGTTTGGGTTCGAGGTAGGCGTGAAGGCCGTGTTGTTGCCCTGGTAGAAGGCATCCTCGGGCATGCCATAGGTGACATAGCCCCCGTAGAGGATGTGGCCGATGTCCTGAAAACCGTCGGCCTCCTCCAGATCCACCCCCCGGTGGTAGGGGTCGGCGTTGACGGTATTGCTCTCGTAGTTCTCCCGGATGACCTTCTCGTCCACGTGCCAGATGAGCAGACCCGATCCGGGGATGCCCCAGTCGTACTCGTCCACCTCCAACAGGACCCCACCCTCGATCTGGGCCACGATGCTGTCCCCCCAGGCGTCTCGCTGACGGTTCTCGATCAGGAAATACTCGTCGGCATTGATGGGCACTTTCAGCACGGTGGTGTTGGAGCCCCTCACCACCAGGGCATCAATGGCCACCTCCAGGCTGTCCCGCACCAACACGGGCCTCTCCCAGCCTAAAAAGATCCGCGACCAGGCGCAGGGCACCGCGGGGATCAGGCCCAGCTCGTTGCCGGAGCCCTGGTCCATCAGGCCCCAGGACCCGATGCCCGAGGAGCCATCCGCGCTGTTGTACAGATTGGGCAGCCCCAACCGATGTCCGAACAGCAGGGCCATCAACCCGGTGAGGCCGAACTCGACATCCCGCTGGTTGAGGGTCTCCGGCATCCACAGGCCCTCCTGGACAAGATAGGTTCCTCCGTTCACCGGCACTCCCTGAGCATACTGGGAGCCCAGGGACTGGCTCAGCCATTCCAGGTCCATGTAGGCCGAGGGAATATCGTTTGGCGTCTCGTCGTAAGAGAAAGCGATGTCCGCCCCCACTCCGGCGTGAAAGATGACCAGGGCATCGAACTGAGAGAAATCGATGGTGCCGGCGGCATCCGCCGTCTCCAAAGCATCCCGGAAGAACTCCGCCAGCCGCCGGTCGTTCTCCGACTCGGTGAGATTGGGGCTGTAGTAGGCCATCTCGTTGGGCAGAGTGTAGGCCGCATCATTCTCCTGCGGATAGACCTCGCAGGAGAAATCCAACAACCCCCGGGAGACGTTCAGATAGTATCTGTGCAGGGCCTCCATCTGTCGTTGAAAATATATCCTGTCATGAGGCGGCGGGTTTATGACCTCGTCGGAGCTGGCGGAAAGGTCAAACTTGCCCGTGCCGGTTGTGGTGGAGGTGGTATCTGGGAGAAAGTCAACCCGGATGGCCAGAACGGCCTGGGGAAACTCCTCCGCAGAAACGGTCAGCCCGGCGGCCGGATCGCCCTGCACCAGATCGGCCCGATGGAAACCTTCTCTGCCGCAACGAAGAACCATACCGACATGATCGCTCTCGGCCCCCGCCGGGAGAGCGATAAAACAGAGGGCCGAAACTGTGGCCAGACCGGCAATAGAAACGGCAATTCTTCTGATCTTCATCGACTGCTCTCGCCTCCGCTTATGGATCATGAACCGTTAAAATCTGGCCGTCAGGGAAAAACGCATGGTATCGGCCAGCGGGTGCCCTTCCTGTGCCGTGATGTATCCGAAATCGAAGCGAAAAAAATCGTACTGCAGACCAGCACCGAAGGTGGCCGTCTTCACCTGCCCATATTTGTCATAGATGTAACCGGCTCTCAGGGCCAGTAACTGGGCATACCAATACTCGGATCCGAAATTCGCCCACCATTCTCCTCCCACCAGTCCGATATTCAGCTCGCCACTCAGCAGAAAATCGTTGTACTGAGTGTCAAAAAGCTGATAGGCGGTCCCTATCTTCAAGTTCCGTGGTAAGGAGCTGGATTGGTTGGCATCTACGTACATGATGTCCGGCCCGATGTTCTGTAACAATGCACCGGCACTCAGTCGGGGAATCAAGTCCCGGGAGAGGATTCCCACATCGGCGGCGTAGCTCATGGCCCGGCCATCTCCCTTCTCCACATTCTGGCCCGGGCCCAGATCGCTGTAAATGACCTTCAGGTTTACCCCCGCGGCGACACTTTCGGACAGCAGCGCCCCCAGAGAACCGCAGATGGCCAGCTCGTAGCTATGGTGCCAGCCCAGGATTTCCGGGCCATATTCTGAAGTGTAGGGCATATTTCCGTAGGAGAAGTAGATGATATGTCCCCCAAAAGTTCCCACTCCCTTCCAGGCAGCTGACCAGCAGACGAAATTATAGTACATGTCGGAGGTGAATTCTGGAAACCATTTAGTGTGCATGAAGGTTACTTCAGTGCCTCGTTGAAAGCCCAGGCCGGCGGGGTTCCAATAGGAGGCGGTGGCATCGTCGGCCACGGCCACAAAAGACTCCCCCATTCCACTGGCTCTGGCCCCGGGCGCGATCATCAGAAACAGCACCCCGGACTGGCTAACGGCGAAACATGTGGCAGCGGGCAGGATGCTCACCAAAATGATGCCGCCGAGCAACAGGCTCCTTTTCATCCTTCACCCTTCCGCTGTGTGAGTCTTTCCTTTTAGAACTTCACCGACAGAGAGAAACGCATGGTGTCGGCCAGAGGATGTCCTTCCTTCTCCGGGATGTACCCGAAATCAAAACGGTATCGATTGTACTGCAGACCCGCCCCGAAAGTGGGCGTTTTGATCTCCCCGTAATCGTCGTAGATGTACCCTGCTCTCAGAGCCAGAATCGTCGAGTACCAGTACTCGATGCCAGCATTGCCGCGAAACTCCTCCTCCACCAAACTGCTGTTCAACTCGACGGTGGCAAGCAGGTTGTTGTACTCAGATTCTATGATCTTATAGGAGACACCCAGTTTCAGGTTTCTGGGCAGTGGACTGGATTGCTCGGCGTCGATGTACATAATGCTCGGCCCCAGGTTCTGTACCATGCCTCCAATTTTCAATTTGGGCCAGGGACCCTTGTACAGGACACCTACATCCACGGCGTAGCTCATGGCTTTGCCATCGCCCTTTTCCACATTTTGGCCTGGACCCAGGTTGCTGTAAATGCCCTTCATGTTCACTCCCACGCAGAGCTCCTCGGACACATTGGTTCCATAGGAAAGACAGCCGGCGATCTCGTAGCTCTCGAAGAGGTATTGCACCTCCGGGCCGAACTCAGTTGTATAGGGGATCTTGCCGTAGGTCAGGTAAAGGATGTGTCCTCCAATACCTCCCCAACCATCAACATAATGGGTGTAGCTCAAGAAATCATAGTACATGTCATCGGCGAATTGTGGAAACCACTTGCTATGCATAAAAGCCAGCTCTTTTCCCCTCATAAAACCGAGGCCGGCTGGATTCCAATAGGAGGCGGTAGCATCGTCGGCAACGGCCACAAAGGCTTCTCCCATTCCGCTGGCTCTAGCCCCTGGCGCGATCATCAGAAAAAGCACTCCCGCCCGGCTCACAGCAAAGCTGGAGGAGGCGGTCACCAGTACCATAAGAAGAGTGATGCCCAGAAGCAGAAATTTCCTCATTTTTCTATCCTCCGGTGAGGGTGAACGACCACTGAATATCCTATTTGCAAATTAACAAGGTAAAGTTCATCATCCTGCCTTGAGGCTCTGGGAAGCTCCATTCAGCGCATAACCACCACCTTTCCGTAAGCTTCGGTTCGCTTTCCTTCAACGCGAGCAATGATCTTATATAGATAGACACCGTTGGCCACGCGATCCCCATCCTGGTCCTCTCCTTCCCAGGGTTGGCTCTCGTTGTAGCCAGGAGCTATTTCCCCCTGTTCCAAAGTACGGATGAGCCTGCCGGCCACGGTGTAGATCCTGATGGTCACTCTGGCCGGACAGCTGAGCTGGTAAGTGAACCGGGTGTTCTCCGACTGAGGGTTGAAGGGATTTGGACAGTTCAGCACATTGCGCAGGAACAGCTCTCCCTCTTCCATAACCTCAAAATCCAGGGTGACCGTAGAGAAGTTGTTGAAGTTGTCCCACGCCTTCATGGTCAATGTATGCAATCCAACGCTTAACCCCTCCAGGGTATAGTTCAGCATACCCCGCTGGTAACTTCCCAGGTCGTAGTTAAACCTGTCGGTCACGTTGACACGCTGGGCATCCTCATCGACAGTCAGAACGATCCAGTGTCCCACCTCTCCGGTGATGTTGATGCCGTTCTCATCCTCCAGGTAAGCGACGATTGTAGAATTGGACGGCACAAAATCTCCGGGGGCGAACTGTTGACCGGCGATGCTCAGTTCTATTGCCGGGCCGATAGTATCTACCACCGCCGAGGCAGTGCCTTGAACCGGCAACGAATCCAGATAGGCCAAACCATCTCTGCTCTGGTCGTTGAGGTACGCGCTAATCCGGGCCATGCGCCCCCCGTAGCTGATGTCCTTGGGCACCACGAAGGTGGCCTCAAAATTGCCCTCCTCCACCAGGCAGGATCCTCGAAAAAGGGTGGCGCCGGGCAAAAGATAGTATATCTTGGACCCAACCTTGGTTGTGTACGTGGTGGCCCGGGCGGAATCAAAAACCCGCAAAGAGACGCTCCCCTGAAAAGTTGTATCCGGAACGCCCCGAGAAAAAACCTGCCCCTGAACAGTAACCCGATCCAGGGCCTTCAGAGTATCCCGGGACATGCTGGTGATGTGGCTCTCCAGCTCCGGGCTTCCCAGCCTCATGCACGGGTCGCCAAAAAGAGCGTACTTCTGGTCGTTGCTGTACGAATTGGGTCGGCTGAGCTTGGCCCCGAACAGTCCCTCCCCCAGGGTGAGATCTTCGTTGCCTAAGACCAAGCGCAGAAACTCCTTATTCAGCTCGGCATTGGGGGTGGCATAACAATACCTGGTGGCCCCTATGGTGGCCACGGCACCACTGTCCTTGACCCTGAGCAGCTCCTCAGACATGGATTCGTTGAGCGTGTGGTCGAACCTGCCCACATCGCAGGAGGCGGAGTAGACCAGGGGCAGACTCTGCCCATTGGTCAGCCTGGGGATATCATTGGAGCCTCGAAAAGCATCCTCATGAGCCCAGACGTCGAAGTTCCCATGTCCAATCCAATTGACCACCAGCATCCCCTCGTTGAATCCATCGATGACCGCCTGCTGTGCCTCCGGCTTCTTGTTGGACCAGTCCATGGGGTATTCCGTCAGGTAGACCTTATGCTGGTCATAGGAGGGGGAAATGAAATTCCGGGCCAGGTCTTCGCTATCCCGGGTGTGAAAGAGCTCGTTGCCCTCGCCGTTAGCGGCAGTCTCGTCATCGGAGACGATCATCACCCGGCTGCGCCAGGGTCCGAAGAAGGGATCTAACACATAATCGGTTATTTTACCCACCACCACACCGGCCTCCTCCTCGGAGCGCACCGGCAGACGCCCGATCATCATATCTGCCAGATAATCTCCGTCCAGGCGTACAAACCAGTCATCGGTGCACAAATCTCCCATCTCATAGGGAGGAATTAAGTTAGACCCTCCGGCACCGGAGTTATTCTTGTAATCGAAGTTTCCATCTCCAAAGAGCAAAATGTATGCCGGGGGAACCACTTGCCTCTGATTATAGGCAAACCACAGATAATCCCGTATGGCCGTGGGATCAACCAGCCCCCAGGCGAACCGGTCGTACACATCCTCGATGGTGGCCACCACAACGCGCATTCCCTCCTGGCGGTGCAAATTCACCAGAGGCTCCAAGCTTTCCTGAAACGCACGGGGTGTTACCACGATCAGATCGGCACTCACCTCCCGCAGATTCGCCGGGATTCGCCTTTCCACGGAAAGGGGGGACACATATGCCTGCGGCGTGGCCGCATAATAGCGCCTCGGCTCCGCAACGGACAGGTTTTCCTGAAAACGGAGAGTGTAGTGATCCTCCTGGAAGAACACCGAACCATCGGTGATCCGCACGGGCATATACGGATCGCTTACATCGAGCAAGAGAATCTGGGCCTCGGAGAAACCCGCCAGATCGTACTGTATGGTCCCCGAGGTGTCCGGGCTGGAGAAGTACAGCTGGTCCTCCACAACCTGATATCCCCGCCAGTACTCGATCTCGAACCAGTCGAACAAAATATGATCCCACTCGGACTCGACCCGGGGAAGCACGATTGTAAGGGTGTTCTCCCCCTCCCGCAATCCCTCGGTCTCTCCGTCGGCGACGATTGCCACGGCACCATACCAGAGTCGCTCGATGGTCGGATAAGGGCTGCCGTTCAGATAAAAATAGACATGATGGGGTATGGATGAAGGTATCGATCCGGAGGACTTGTAGTAGATGCCCTTGACCCGCACCTTGAGCTGGCAGGATTCGTCTGCTACCCCCTCCAGGGTCACGCGGTGCTCCTCGGTCTCAGCCCCATGCCCCGTCATGCTGTCCCAGTACCAGGTGAGTCCTGAATAGCTCGGGTTCAGGTAATCGCGCTCCTGATGCGCAGTGGTCCTGAACCGCTCTGCCTGAATGTATGTGGTCGACTGCGCAGCTCCCGGTCGGATTTCCATCCTCCTGCCCGGCTCCCCCCCATAAGTCAGCCAGTAAACATTGAGGTCCGTATAGGGGTTGGCATATTCGCTGTACCCCCCTTCAGACATCTCCTCCCATCCGGAGAGATCGGTGGCGTAGAAAAGAATCTCGTCCTCCGGGTCCAGACGACCGTCATCCTGACCGGAGATGGAGATGGGGATCTCCACCATGGTTGGCGGATTCCCCACCTGACGGGGCAGAATTTTGCATCCTATATTGTAGATTTTGATAGTCGCGGGATCCACCATCGCCAGGTCTAATCCGGCCTGGTTTAGTTCAGTGGATGTCAGCCGACAGATCCCCTCCAGCCGCAGGGAGATCTTGAACCAGTCGTCCGATGAGGAAAAGGGGTCATCGCCCCGGATGATTCCTCTGGCAGAGGATCGGGGGCGCGTGCGCCAATTTCGGGCCTGTTCATAGTTCAACAGGCTGAACCGGTAAACTCTCTCAAACAGATCTTCGCCGCTTTCATCTTCAACTTCCGGCAATGATGGGCTGAATTGTACCTGAACGACGATGCGGCGGTGAATCCGGACCGTCCTGGTCACGGGATTAAACTGCACCGGATAAAGAACCAGCGGAATGACCCGTTGATGTCTCAAAAAGGCCGCCTGCTGGGCAACACAAATCTCTGCCGGGAAAAAGGCGTCTGCTTGGTACACCTTCCCGTCAGGCTGATAGACGGTCTCGTAAAATGAAGCATCCTCGCCCTTTCCGCGGAAGGCTCGAGGGCCCGGAGCCAGGAAAACGTCCTGCCGCTCTTCGAACTCATCCTCCAGAATGGAGAAGGACACCACTGCCTGGGGTGGAAACCCGATGTTCACGGCCTGCATAGGCAGCATGGGAATACCTTCCCGGACGGCCATGTCGCAGCCCGGCAGGCTAAGTAGCTGAAAAATATCCTCTCCGCCCTCTCCGGGCAGATTCACCACCGAGGCCTCTGCGGCCAGGAACTCTAAAACCAGGCCATCTCGGCCTGAACTCATCAGGCGAACCGAGCTCAGCTCCTCGCCACTGAGAGGCATCGCTGCCAGCAAAACCACAACGGTCGCTAAAAACGCCAGATCCCTCAAATTCTCAGCCTTCGCTTTCACAATAAAAAAACCGAGCGACAGGGACACCCACACCCCCTTTGTCAACCCGGCACGTTGATCGATCAAAAAAGAAGAATGGATTGCTCGCTAAAGGGTTTTCGGCCCTTCTTAATCATAAAAGTCTTCTGCGCTGTCTGCGCATATCCACCGGGTACCGAGGAAAATCCTGGCCGCGGTGTTGCCCGTTCTTTTCAATCGAACCCATTGGCATCAATAAAGAACCCTTTAGCGAACCGCTCTCGTTGAATTAACCTCCTTCAATAAAGAAAACCCTCCAGTCAGAACTATCGTTTATCAAAATAGACATTCCCGGCTGTTTTGTCAAGGTTTTTTAAGCTTATGATTCGGCAATACATCTACTGCAAAGACTCACGAGAACTTCTGGGAGGTCTACGACTGGCTTTTTTTCTTTTTTCTTGGTTTGGTTTTCTGGTTACTTTTTGATGTCTTCGGCCTTGCGTCCGTCTCCTTGGCCTGGGGTTTGACTTTCTGTTCGGCCTCCTTTTCCTCCTTCTCCTCTTCTTCCACCACCTTCATCTCATCCACGTAGTTCATTCGCAATTCGAACAAAACTCGCTCAACAAGCTTCTTCTCTCTCTCGTTGAGATTGCCCCTGGTTTTTTGTTCAAGCATGGACACGATGTCGATGGAGTGCTTGGCCTGGACCATGTCCTTCTCCACCTTATTGGTCAAAGGGTTCACGATCTTGCCCATCTGCTGCATGGCGGTTGCCTGAAATGTAAAAACCAGCTGCGTAAAGTAGGCCTCGTTGATCTCCTCCTGTGAGTATTTCTCAGCCATCATGTTCCTCCTTACTATGTCCTCTATCTTCAGCCAGTGCAGTCCTTTCAAGACTCACTGCGTTCCTGAGGATCTGCACACAGCTTACCTCGGGGAAACACCTCTTTCTCCAGTACAAGGACAGAAAATCCCCTGCCAGACAGCTCATATTCCACAGTGCTGCCCGCAGGACCGGCTCCGGCGACGATGACATCATACCCTATGGTCTCTCTCTTCCGGGGGTAGAACCTGTCCCCTTGTGACCCACGTCCAAAGCTGGGATTAGCCCCTTTGCCGACGAGTGCCTTCTATCTCAAAAACGTATTGATCCACGACCACCTGAGCCAGCTCCAGAGCATCGATGCCCCCATCCTCCAGGCCCCAGAGCTTGGATTCGGGATCGCCTCCCTGGATATTCACTCCCGTGTAAATCACGACTGAGGAAGTGGTTAACACACTTGTGGAAACAGTGATCTGGGTCGATTCATGAAAAAGCTCTTCATCCCACCGCTGAACAAAATCCCCCTTGAGACGATGATCCAACTTATCCTTCAGCACACAGAGAAGCAGACGTTGCTGGAGACGGAGCTTCTCCAGATCATCGTGCAGGTGCTCCACCACCAGGTGGAGCATTCTCCTTTTCCGAAAGATCTGGCAAGCTGAGGGAAAGGTCACAGTCCCAGATTCAGGATCAAAAGGCCCCACGAAGGCCACGATGCTCTCGCCATCCAGAGCAAAGCTCTCTCGAGCCCAACCACTATCAAGCTGGTGACCGTCGAACTCCAACTGTTCAGGTACCAAGTGCTTTTTTAATCTCATATAACACCCTCGGAAAAGTGTTCTCTTTTCGCAACAGCCAGGCAGAAGGCTGCTCATCCCACATCAGCCAGCTCCATTTTACTCCGGTACCGCTTCTGCAAGGTACATCTCACCCGAGTTTGCTCTGAACCACGCAGCTGGGGGTCTTTTTCCACCATATCGAAAGCCTCCTGCCGGGCCACTCTGAGAAGATCGGCGTCCCCGATGATATCGGCCACCTTCAGCTCCGGGAGACCGTGTTGCCTGGTTCCGAATATCTCTCCGGGACCTCTCATGCTCAAATCCACCTCGGCGATCCGGAAACCATCGTTGGTATCGCAGAGGGAGCGCAATCTCAACCTGGCCTCCTCGGAGAGGGGATAGCTGGCCAGGAGTATACAGTAGGCCTGATGCTTTCCCCGCCCCACTCTCCCACGAAGCTGATGAAGCTGCGAGAGCCCATACCGCTCGGCATGTTCGACGAACATAACCGAGGCGTTGGACACATCCATTCCCACCTCCACAACGGTGGTACTCACCAGCAGGTCAATCTGGTGCTGGGAAAAGGCCCGCATCACCTTCTCTTTTTGCGCACTGGGCATCCGCCCGTGAAGCAGGGCCACACGCCATTGAGGGAACACCTCTTCGGTCAAGCGCTGAGCCATCTCCTTGGCCGCCTTCAAATCCAGCTTCTCTGACTGCTCCACCAGGGGACAGATCACATACACCTGCCTTCCCTGGTGCATCTGCTCATCCAGGAACCGGTAGATCTCCTCTCGTTTACGCTCATCGCACCACCGGGTCTTGACCGGCATTCGCCCCGGCGGCAGCTGGTCCAGAACGGAAACATCCAGGTCCCCGTAAAGGGTCATGGCCAGACTGCGCGGAATGGGCGTAGCGGTCATGACCAGCACATCGGGACAAACACCCTTGCGGCGCAGAGCGGCCCGTTGTACCACGCCGAAGCGGTGCTGCTCATCGATCACCACCAGCCCCAGACGGTCGAAGTTCACTTTCTCCTGAATCAAGGCGTGTGTGCCGATGACCACCTGTGCCTGGCCGTTCTCTATGAAGAGCATGGCCTTCTCGCGGGGTAACTTCTTCATTCCACCCACAAGCAGGGTCACCTGAACGCCCAGCTTGTTTAACAGGTTTTGAAGGGTGAGGTAGTGCTGCTCGGCCAGAATCTCCGTGGGAGCCATCAGCGTTGCCTGATACCCATTCTCCACGGCAATGAGCATGGTGATCAAAGCCACCACGGTCTTACCCGAGCCCACATCGCCCTGTAAAAGGCGGTTCATCTGCCTTTTGCTTTTCATATCGGCCCGGATCTCGTGGAGCACCCTCTTCTGGGCAGGGGTAAGCTGGAAGGACAATTCCTCCAACAGCCGGCTTATGAGGCTGTTGGCCTTCTGGAAAACGATACCATCGGCCCTCTGGCGGCGTCGACTCCGGCGCAGAGCCAGGGAGAGCTCCAGATAAAAAAGCTCCTCGAAGGCCATCCTGCGACGTGCTTCCTTTGCCGCTGCTATATTATCGGGAAAATGCACATTCTGGAAGGCCTCCCAGCGAGCCATCAGCCCATTTCTCTCCAAGATAGCGGATGATATGGTCTCCGGAATATCAGAACCCAGACGGTCCAGCGCCGGTTTGATGATACGCCTTAACCCCCGGCTACCCAACCGGGCCCGTTTCAGGTCAGCCGTGGAGGGATAGAGCGGCACCACCCGTCCTGTGTGAATGAGCTCGTGGTCGCTCCCGGAGAGAACCTCGAACTCCGGATGGGTCATGGTTTTGCCGCGGTAGAAAGTCACCGGTCCGCTGACCACCACCGTGTCACCCACATGAAAGACTTTAGGCAAGTACTCCAGACCATGAAACCATATACAGTTGAGAAAACCAGACTCGTCCGAGAGGATGACCACAAAACGCGGCGTTTTGCCCTTTTGGAATCCGAAGGTCTCTACTTTTCCCACCACCGTAGCCTGGTCATTGGATTTAAGCTTGGCGATGGGCGTCACCGAACTGCGGTCCAAATACCGCCGGGGAATGTAGCTCAGCAAATCCTCCACCGTCTCCACACCCACAGCTTTCAACAAAGCAGCTCGCCGGGGCCCAACACCCTTGAGATACTGAACCGCGGTTCCCAAGTGCAGACCACCCCTGGCAGAGTCGCCCCGGGACAGGGAGAGTCGTTCGGCCATACATACCTCCATGGGGTCTTGGGTTGTACAGCTTCATAAGTTTACAACTTTTTGACCAAATGGTCAAGCCCTTTTCTGGTCCCTTACGGAAAAATTCCTTGCCATTCTCCTCCAAATTTAGTATGTTGAAAGCGTCAAGACAATGCTGATATTTAGGGATTGTGCTTAATTTTAAAAGGGATTATTGAGCAAAAACAGGAGGCACTTATGGCCAGACGATGTGAAATATGCGGAAAAGGCCCCATCACCGGGAGCAACGTCAGTCATGCTCACAATGTTACCAAAAGACGGTGGATGCCGAACTTGCAGCGCGTCCGAGTGGTCATCGACGGAAAGCCCAAGAAAATCAATGTCTGCACTACCTGCCTGCGATCGGATCGAGTCCAGAGGATGATCAAGAAGTAGATCGCTTGCGCGTGATTCAGAGATATACAAAAGGGATGCCTGGGCATCCCTTTTTTGCTCTGTCCTGATCTATCCAAAAAGCAATTCAGCCAGCCGCCTTTTCTGCCCGCAGATATTCGTCTCGCAATTTCGTTTTGGACACGCCATGATCGATGATCTCCCAGGGCAGGATTTCTCCGAAAGCTCGCTCGCGGTGCACGAAGAAGTTCCGCTCTACCCCCACCTTACGCCAGGCCTGCGGCCAGCTTAAGCCCTCCACCTGATGGTGCCAGATCACCATACCAACACGACGGTCGCCCATGGCCAGCACTCCCTGCCACAGAGACCGGCGTGGGCTCTCCCCAGTAAAGCTCACCCCTTTCATGGCACGCAGGCCCCGAGCCAGGAAAAGCATCTTCTGACGTAACACCAATTTCCTTTTCATCTGGGCCCATTGAAAGGGCGTGGCCGCCTTGGGCACGAAGGCGCTTGCGCTGACGGTGATCTTTCGCAGGCCGGGTACCTGCCGCACCCTTCTCACCAAACCCAAAACGGCCACAACATCCTCCGCTTTTTCTCCTGGAAGACCCACCACAAAGTAGAGCTTCAATCGGGGAATTCCCGCCTCAGCGACCATGGCTGCCGTTCGCAGCACATCCTCTTCGGTCACCGTCTTGTTGATGACCCGGCGCATCCGCTCCGAGCCCACCTCAGGCGCAATGGTGATGGTCTTCATGCCCAGCTCGGCCAGTTTGTTTACCAGAGAAGGGGTGAGCCGATCGGCTCGCAGGGAGGAAATTCCCAGACCATCGCTGGAAGAGGCCATCAGAAGACACAGCTCTGGCAAACCGGGCAAATCGGCCACCGCGGAGCCCACCAGACCTATGCGCCCACCCCGCTTTTGTGCCCTCTTAATCAGCAAGCTCAACGAGTCCACGGACCGATGGCGTAGGGGGCGATAGATGGACCCCATGGCGCAGAAACGACAGCCGTAGGCGCAACCGCGCTGGACTTCGATGAGACACATGTTTTTAAAATGGCTCAGCGGCGTGATGATGGGCGAGATGGTTTGACAGACATCAAGATCGTCAACCCACTGTCTTTTGACCCTCTGCGGAGCTGGACTTCGATGCCGAATGGCCTTGATGGGACCTTCCGGAAAATAGCTCACCTGGTAGAAGCGGGGAACATAAATCCCCGTGACCCGCGCACAGGCCTCCAGGATCTCCTCTCTGGAACCGGCAACCTTCATGATCTTCATCAGGGAAGGGAGAAGATCCTCGCCTTCGCCGACGACGAACAAATCCGCAAAGGGAGCCAGGGGCTCGGGGTTCAGGAAAGCGCACGGCCCTCCCACAATGACGATGGGATCTCCCTGCTTTCTCTGAGAAGCCAACAATGGAATGTGGGCTTGATGCAAAATCTGCAGAAGATTGAGGTAGTCCAATTCAAAGGGCACGGAGAAAGCTACCACCGGGAATTGTCGCAGGGGACGACCGGACTCCAGTGTGCCTGACCCTCCCGTCTCCCAGAGAAAGGTCCGCTCGCACCGCACACCCTCCAGACCATTGAGAAGATCGTAGACCACCTGAAATCCCAGGTTGGACATACCTACAGCGTAACGGTTGGGAAATCCCAGAGCAACCTCTATCCCAACTGGTCCTTTAGGCCGGTGCCTGCCCCGTTCTTGATCCAGGTACCAGTTCCTCTCTGCGTTCCAGCTTTTCCCGAACCCCCGCCGACCAGCTTTACCAGACTTCACATCAGCTATTTCCTCAGAAAGGTGGGAATGGACAGATCACTTTGATTCACGGGGATAGGCTCCATCCTATCCTGAGGTATAAGGGATTGCTCCCTTCTTAAAAATGCTGGTCGATCCAGGCGGGAGCGCGTTGTTGGGTTCAGAAAATCGACCACCCTGGCCGCGGGCCGCCTGGTCGTGAAGTCGGTGCTCTGGTTAAGACCGGTGGCGATCACCGTGACGCGGACCTCTCCTTCGCTCCGCTCGTCGATAACCGCTCCGAAGATAACGTTCGCGTCGGGACCAGCGGCCTCGTAGATCACCGAGACGGCCTCATTTACTTCAAACAGGGATAGATCCTTGCCGCCGGTGATGTTCACCAACAACCCCTGGGCTCCGGCGATGGAGACCTCTTCTAAAAGCGGGCTGGAGATGGCCGCCTGGGCAGCCTCTCTTGCCCTGATCTCGCCGCTGGCAGATCCGGTTCCCATAAGGGCATCTTCCATCTCAGACATGATGGTTTTTACGTCGGCAAAATCCAGGTTGATCAAACCAGGTATGGTGATCAGATCCGAGATTCCCCTGGTAGCATGCAGCAAAACCTCATCGGCCATGCGGAAAGCATCCAGGAGGGGCGTTGTCTTCTCCACGATGCTCAGCAGTCGTTGGTTGGGAATAACGATGAGCGTGTCCACACGTTCCTTTAACTGCCGAAGACCTTCATCAGCCTGGGCCATGCGTTTGCGCCCCTCGAACTCGAAGGGTTTGGTGACAATTGCTACAGTGAGGGCTCCTTGTTCCTTGGCGATCTCGGCGATGATCGGCGATGCGCCGGTCCCGGTCCCCCCACCCATTCCGGCGGTGATGAACACCATGTCCGCACCCGCCAGGGCTGAAATCATCAGCTCTCGGTCCTCTTCCATGGCTCGCTGGCCGATCTCTGGGTTGGCACCAGCACCCAAACCCTGGGTGATCTTGCTGCCGATCTGCACCTTCTGCTGGGCCAGGCTTCTCTCCAAAGCCTGGGAGTCGGTGTTGCTGGCTATAAAACCGACGCCCGTCAAATTGGCGGAGATCATCCTGTCGATGGCGTTTCCTCCGGCTCCGCCCACGCCGACGACCTTCATGCTTGCCCCGCGGCCGAATTCTTGGTCCAACTCGAATGTCATGTTTCCCTCCTTGTAAAAAGAGAACGGTTAATAAGCTGTCTCTCAGAAAAATTCTCCGAACCACCTCTTCATCCGGTCAAAGATCCTCTCGAACATATTATTCTCGGTCAATCTCCCCAGCCCATTATTCTCCGAACCCTGAAAAGCATAAAGAACCAGGCCGACCCCGGTGGCATGTATGGGGTTCTGCGCCAGATCCACCAAACCACCGAACCCCTGGGGAATACCTAATTTCACCGGCATGTCAAAAACCTGCTCGGCCAGCTCGGTCGCACCCGGCATCAGGGAAGCCCCTCCGGTGACGACCACTCCCGCCGCCAACAGATCGCTATAATCGGTTCGGCGCAACTCCCTGAGGGAAAGGCTGAACAGCTCCTCCATCCGTGGCTGGATGATAGAGGTCAATAACGACCTGGGAACCTGTCGTTCCTGGCGGCCACCGATCCCCGGCACGGTGATCATCTCGTCCTCCTCGATCATAGAAGCCAGGGCACACCCTTTCTCCACCTTGATTTTCTCCGCCTGCGATATGGAGGTCCGCAGCCCAATGGCGATGTCTCCGGTAACGCTGTTGCCTCCCAGACCGATAACAGCCGTATGACGAATGCTTCCCTCGAAGAAGACGGCGATGTCCGCCGTGCCGCCTCCTATGTCCAGAAGCATGACCCCCAACTCCTTCTCTTCCGGAGATAAAACCGAGTAGCTGGAGGCCAGTGGTTCCAGAACGAGATCTCTCACGTTCAGGCCAGATTTTTGGATGCTCTTGTAGATATTTTGAGCCGACGTTACCGCACCGGTGACGATGTGGACCTCGGCCTCTAAGCGCACACCGGCCATGCCTACAGGATCCTTGATGCCCGGCTGATCGTCCACGATATACTCCTGGGGCAGAATATGGATAATCTCACGATCCATGGGTATGGCCACCGCCTTGGCAGCGTCCACCACCCGACCCACATCGCTCTTGGAGATCTCCCTGTTGGCTCCCGACACAGCGATAACGCCCCGGCTGTTAATGCTTCTGATGTGGTCGCCGGCAATGCCCGCCAACACAGAGCGCACCTCTATCCCGGCCATCAACTCTGCCTCCGCCACCGCCTTGGAGATGGACCTCACCGTTTTCTCCAGGTTCACCACTACCCCCCGTCTCAGACCTTCCGAGACACTTGTGCCCACGCCCACTATCTTCGGTTCCTGCTCATCGGAAACCTCAGCGATAACCGCCCCAATCTTAGTGGTCCCGATGTCCAATCCAACAACTACATTGTTGCTCCCCATACATCACACCTCCCTTTAGATCCAGCCCTCAGCTGGCTGGCTGGCAGATGAGCTGATCTTTAAACCTTAGGTCCAGACTTTTCGCCGATATTCCTCTGGCAGCCAGGTCTCCCAAAACGACCCACAGCCGCCGAAGCTTGGCATGAAGATCGCCGGAGCCCAACCTCACCTGTACCCCGTCAGGGATCAGATAAAGCAGAGGATCCTCTGGCCGGGCTACATTGATCTCGGAGATCTTGTCCAATAAAGAAGGGGCCGCCTGCAAAAGTACCTGTCTGATCTGCAAACCTTTCCGAATGCCCAGATGCTCGAAACCCGCGCCGGGCTGAACCTGGGGAAAGATACCGGTCAGCACGGGAATGTCCTCCAGACCCTCTTCCTGGTCCATGGGGATCACCATGCCCTCTTCGTCCAGGCCATAGAATCTGTCCGCACTAATCAGCATTACCGGTTCCCGCTCATGAATGGTGATGATGATTTTGGAGGGAAGTTGACGACGAATAGTGACCTCCCGGATTCTGGGGTCCTGCTGCATGGCCCTCTTGATGGCCTCCAGATCCACGGCAAATATGTTGGTGCCTGTTTCCACGGGCACCAACTTCAGGGCCAGCTGTGAGGGGACCATCCGATTGCCCCCTACGTCGACGGTCGAGAGCTGGAAAAGAGGAGCTGTTCTCGTCCAGGCAGTCAGACCGGCAGCTCCGATGAAAATGCTCAGCCCCAGCAGGGTGACCAAAAAAACCCTCTTACTTCTGTGCTGCCGGCAACGGGCCTTTTTTGGGCCAGCCGATAGCCCCCTTTTGATTCGACCCATAACCGTCATTCCTCCCCAATCACGAGTATTTCCATCTGCAACTCAACCTCAAATTGGTCCTCGACTCTTCTGCGGACCTTCTCGATAAGCTGTTTCACATCCGCGGCAGTGGCCCCACCGATATTGATGATGAAGTTGGCGTGTTCGGCAGAAACCTGCGCCCCATTCACTTGCATGCCCTTACATCCCGATTCCTCGATGAGCTTTCCAGCGGCAGTCCCGGGCGGATTCTTGAAGATGCATCCGGCGCTCCTCTGACCGGCAGGCTGATGACTGCGCCGTCGGCGAAATTTCTCCATGCGCTTCTGGATAATCTGGCTGGGCTGGGAAGTTAAAGCTAGCTTGACCTCCGTAATTATCAGGTCCCCGGGCAGATGGACCGAGCGATATTGAAAATGTAACTGGGGTGACTGCAGAGTAACGGCCTGGCCGGAGAGATCATATCCGCTGACAGCCCGTACAAACTGGCCAATAGATCTATCCCAGGCCCCGGCGTTGACCCTGATGCCTCCCCCCACCGATCCGGGGATGCCAGCCATGAACTCCAACCCTGCCCACTCCCAGCGCCGGCAGTGGTCTAAAAGCTCCGTCACCGATACCCCTGCTCCCACCACCACACCACCGGACCACTCCTCCAATCGACAGCAGCACTTGCTCAGATCCAGGACCACCCCCCGGACCCCCCCATCTTCCACCAGGAGATTAGTCCCCCGTCCAATGACCATCAGGGGCAGCCCATGGGTCCTGGCCAGGTTGAGAACGGCCACCATCTCCTGTTCCGTTTTTGGCCGGACGAAAAAATCCGCCGGACCACCGATAGCGAAGGAGGTGTGACGATTCAAGGGTTCATCTACGAGGATTTCTCCCTTTACCAAACGCAAGAGCTCGCTTTGAAACTCCATTTTCCCTCCGGTCACTTCCTCTTTTTAAGCAGCTTAATGAGCTCTTCCCCTATCCTGTGCACATCTCCGGCACCCAGGGTGATGACCAGATCGCCCGGCAGAACCTGAGCGGCCAAATACGTGGCCACTTTCCTCTTATCCTGGATGTAGACCACCTTGCGATGTCCATATTCCCTGGCTGCCTGAGCTACCAGCTCACCGCTGATACCGGCGATGGGCTTCTCGCGGGCGGGGTAGACATCGGTAACCAACAATATGTCTGACTGAAAAAAGGATTTGCCGAAATCCCCGCAGAAATCCCTGGTCCTGCTGTAGAGATGTGGCTGAAAGACCGCTATGGTCCGCCGGCCCAGTCCGTTTTTAGCCGCCTGGAGAGTTGCCTGGATCTCCGTGGGGTGATGAGCATAATCATCCACCACCATCACATCATCAACCTCTCCTTTGACCTCGAACCGCCTGTAAACACCGGTAAAGCTCTCCAGAGCCTTCTTGACAGTGCTGAAACTTAAACCCAGCTCCAATCCAACAGCGGCGGCTGCCAAGCTGTTCTTAACATTGTGAACTCCGGGGGCCTTCACTCTCAGCCGACCTAGTTTCTTCCCGCGGACGACCAGATCAAAAACGCTGGTCAAACCCCGGAAAGCCAGGTTTGTTGCCCTGATATCGACCTGAGCAGATAGCCCATAGGTAATCAGTGGCTGTTGTATGTGGGGAACGATGCTCTGAAGGCTTTGCTCATCGAGACAGAGGATAACTGTCCCGTAAAAGGGCACCTTGTTCACGAACTCAATAAAAGCGCCTTTGATATCATCCAGATTGGTGTAGCAGTCTAAATGCTCGGCCTCCAGGGTGGTCACCACGGCGATCGTGGGAACCAACCGGAGAAAGGAGCGATCGAACTCGTCGGCCTCGGCAACCAGATATTGCCCTTTGCCCAGTTTTGCGCTCGCCCGCAGGCTCTTCACTTTTCCGCCCACAATGATTGTGGGGTCCAATCCACCTTCGGTTAAGACCAGACCCACCATAGAGGTGGTGGTAGTCTTGCCGTGGGTTCCGGCGATGCCGATGCCGTATTTCATGCGCATAAGCTCGCCAAGCATCTCGGCCCGACGTATGACCGGGATCTTTAACCTGCGAGCCTCCATTACCTCGGGATTGTCCGGATTCACCGCCGAAGAGATGACCACCACGTCGGCATCGCCCACCTGAGAAGCTCTATGTCCTTTGGACACGATGGCCCCCAGTTTCATTAACCTTCGGGTCACCTCACTGAGTTGAAGATCCGAGCCGGTGATCTGAAATCCCAGGTTCAGGAGCACCTCGGCGATACCGCTCATCCCGATGCCCCCAATACCCACAAAATGAAGTTTTCTGACCTTGCCGAACATCTCATCTCTCCCCGGCTAGCTCTCGAATGGCCTGGACCACGGTCGCCGCGGCCTGGGGCCGGCCCAATAGCTTGCTTTTCTCGGCCATCTGTCGAAGACAACGATCGTCGCCCAGCAGACAAAGCAGAACGGAGATGAGCTTGTCCCCTCTCAACTCGCCATTCAATACCATCTCTGCGGCCCCGGCTTTCACCAGAGCTTGAGCATTGATCCGCTGGTGATCGGCGGCAGCAAAGGGGTAGGGCACGAAGATGGCTGGCAGACCACAAAGGGCGATCTCCGCCACCGTGGTCGCCCCGGCCCGGCAGACCACTACATCGGCAGCCCCGTAGGCCGAGCTCATGTCCCGGATGAAATCGACCACCACCGTCCCGGGCCCGCGCTCCGCAAACTGCTGTCGAATCTGGGCCAGATCCCCCTTCCCCGTCTGCCATATAACCTGAATATTCTCAGCCTTCAATCGGTCAAACCCTCGGGCCACGGCCATATTAATGCTGTGTGCTCCCTGACTTCCTCCCATCACCAGAACCGTTTTCCGGCGGGGGTCAAGGGCAAATGCCTCAGCAGCACATCTCCGTTCGGCCCGATCCAGCTCTGTGCGCAGCGGGTTTCCGCTCATCCTCAGATGGTTCTTCTTCCGAAAATACCTTCGGGATTGCGGAAAGCTCAGGTGCACCTGGTCAACCCGAGGGCTCAAGATCCTGGTGGTAATCCCCGGAAAGCTGTTCTGCTCCTGAATCAGGGTGGGGATACCCATGAGGGAGGCCAGAAAAACGACCGGTCCGCTCACGTAGCCACCGGTTCCCACCACCACTTTGGGTCGAAATCGGCGGAGAATCATAAAAGAGCGCCAAAGACCCAGAAAAAGAAACCAGGGAAAGGCGATGGTCTGCCAATGGAATCTCCTGCTCCACCCCCGGACGGACACGGAGGCAAAGTCAAAACCCTCTTGCGGGACAATCTGTTTTTCCAGCCCGCGGTCACCCCCCAAAAAGAGCACCTTGGCCTCAGACACCTGCCGCCAGAGCTCCTCAGCGATGGCCAGGGCCGGGAAAAGATGCCCCCCCGTTCCTCCCCCGGCGATCAGCACGCGCATGGTCCCCTCCTTTTTTTCCAGGAGGCTTTCCCGGCTAGTCGCCGTCGGGAGATATTCAGCAAAATGCCCATCCCGATGAGATTGAACAACAGAGAAGAACCGCCATAGCTGATGAAGGGGAGAGTCAAACCGGTTGTAGGACACAATCTGGTAACCACGGCCACGTTGACCGCCATATTCAGAAAGATCATCGCCGTGATACCCGTTCCCATAAGAAAGCCGAATCGGTCGGCAGCGCCACGGGCCGCTCTCAGGCCGCGCCAGGCCACCAATAGGAAAAGAGCCAAAATGACCACGACTCCGACGAACCCCAGCTCTTCTCCCAATATGGAGAAAACGAAATCGGTGTGCGGCTCCGGTAAAAAGAGCAGTTTCTGACGACTATTTCCCAGCCCAACGCCAAAAATTCCGCCGCTGCCCAGGCTGATCAGGGACTGTTCGATCTGGTAGCCAGCCCCGATGGGATCCAGTTCGGAATCCAAAAATGATAGCACTCTCAAACGGCAATAGGGCACGCAGAAAATCATCGTGGCCGCCCCCAATAGGGTCAGAAACCCCATTTTCAGCAGGTGAATCCATCTCACCCCGGCCACCGCAAACATGCTAAAAACCAGCATTCCGACGACCAGAGCTGTGCCTAAATCCGGCTGCAGAGCAATCAGGACAAGGCTGAGGCCGATGACGCAGACCGTGGGCAGAAGACCCTCTTTGAAATCCCCAATTTGACCCTCTTTTCGGGTCATCTGCCTGGCGATGTAAAAGACCAGCACCAGTTTAACCATCTCCGAGGGCTGAAAACGCACAAAGGCCAGGTTTAGACTACGGGAGAGACCTTTAGCGGATCCGCCCCAGCCCACTCTGGGCAACAGAACCAGGGAAAGGAGGAAGATGGAGACCAACATCCCCAGGCCGGCCAGCTTCTGCCAGCGGTGGTAGTCGATCCTCATGGCCACCAGCATGGCCAGCAGGCCCAGGAGGGCCCGCAGCACGTGCCTTTTCAGGAAGAAGCTGCTGGTCTGATAGCGCAGCTGGGCCACGGCCACGCTGGAGCTGTACACCATGATGATGCCCACCCCAACCAAAAGCACTATGGCCACAAACAAAATCCGATCCGGCCTGTCTTTTCCGTCCACCACGACCTCCGCTCAAGATGGAAGTGAACCGGACTTCTCCCGACCCAGGCGCCCAACGATCTCCTTAAAAACCCGTCCCCGATGCTCGAAATCCCGAAACATATCGAAACTGGCACAGGCCGGAGAGAGCAACACACAATCGCCAGGAACCGCTTTAGCCCGAGCTACACTCACGGCCTCTTCCAGATCCTTCACTAAAATGGTCTCGGTCACATCGCTCCAGACGGCGCGCATTTTCTCCCGGGCTTCGCCCAACAGCAAAAGGAGCCGCACCCGCTGGCCTATTAAAGTTCGCAACCCTTCGAAATCCCCCTTCTTATCCCGGCCACCGGCGATGAGCAAAATGGGCTCAGCGAAGGTCATCAGCCCCTGTCTGACAGCGTCCACATTGGTACCCTTTGAGTCGTTGATGTACTTCACGCCGTCCAACATGCGCACCAGTTCCAGCCTGTGCTCAACGCCTTTGAAATCAGCTAGCTCAGCGGCGCACACGGAGAGATCAACACCCATGATCTGGACCGCGGCCACCGCAGCCAGGCTATTGGACAGATTATGAGGACCTGGAATGCCCAATTCTTTGACCTCCAGAACTACCTTCTGAGTATCTGTGAGCTGGGAGATGATCTGTCCCTCTCTGACGAAGACACCGCCTTTCACCTCTCCCCGAATGCTGTACAGCACGACCCGGCCTGGCGACTTTTCCGCCAGGGCAACTGCTCCCGGGTCGTCCCTGTTTAGGATGGCTATATCCGTGGCCTGCTGGTTTATCAACAGACGCGCCTTGGTCCGCGCGTAAGCCTCCATGCTACCATACCTGTCCAGATGGTCGGGCGTGATATTCAGAACAATCCCCACCCGGGGCCGAAAGGTCTCGATCCGCTCAAGCTGAAAACTGCTCACCTCCACAACAATCACGCCATCTCTTGGAACGCTCCTCACCGAGGCGGACAGGGGAAAACCGATATTGCCGGCCACCTGATATTGCCAGCCAGCTCTCTCGAAAATTCTGCCAATGAGCGTGGTGGTTGTAGTCTTCCCGTTGGATCCGGTGATCGCCACCAGAGGAACCCTGGCCCACCAGGAGGCCACTTCCAGCTCTCCGTACACGGGAATATCGGCCTCTTGCGCCCTGGCCAAGATGGGCACATCTCTGGGAATGCCCGGGCTGACCACCACAAAATCGGCTCCCGCCAGAGCTCGCTCCGAGTGCCCCCCGGCCTCTATCTCCACGCCCAGACCTCGAAGATCTCGCACCTCTTCATTCAGGGTTTCCATGGGTTTCAGGTCGCTGCCGAAGACCCGGGCTCCTTCCTGGTGCAGAAGCCGGGCCACGGCCAGGCCACTGCGTGCCAGGCCGAGCACAAGGACCTTTTTTCCAGCCACTGAGCGCATTTCAGACCTCTAGCGAATCTTGAAGGTGCTCAAGCTCAACAGGGCCAGTATGGCGGCTACGATCCAAAAACGCACTACCACCTGTGACTCGGGCCATCCTTTCAGTTCGAAGTGATGGTGCAGAGGAGCCATACGAAAAACCCGCTTGCCGCCGCGGAGCTTAAAGGAGGTGATCTGAATGATCACCGAAAGAGCCTCAGCGGCGAACACACCACCTACGATGAGCAGCTGAATTTCCTTCTTGAGAAGAATGGCCGCCGCGCTGAGGGCCCCACCCAAAGCCAGGGAACCGGTATCTCCCATAAAAACCTTGGCGGGATGAGCGTTGAACCACAGAAAACCCAGGGAGGCTCCGACGATGGCCGCTAAAAACACGGTCAGCTCACCGCTGCCCTCCAGGTACATGATGTTCAGATAGCTGCTGAAGTCCACCCGCCCTGAAACGTAGCTCATCCCGGCAAAGGCCATGGCACAGGTGGCTACGATACCGATGGCCAGACCATCCAGGCCATCGGTTAGGTTAATGGCGTTGCTGGTTCCCGTGGTCACTAAAACCACAAAAGGGATGTAGAAAATCCCGAAATCGAGGACCCAATTCTTGAGAAAAGGAATGCTGGTCTGGGTATGAAACTGGGCGGACAGTGGCCAGATATACAGGATGCTCCCCAGAATCAGGCCAAAGGTCACCTGGCCGATGAGCTTTCGGCGGGCCACCAGACCTTTGGGCAGATGTTTCACCGCTTTCAGGTAGTCGTCGATAAAACCGATGGTTCCCATCCAGACGGTGGAGAACAGGATCAGCTGAATGTACCTGTTGGTCAGATCGGCCCACAGCAGGGTGGGCAAAACGACGGCCAACAGGATGATCAGCCCGCCCATGGTGGGAGTTCCCTCTTTAACCAGATGGGTCTGGGGACCATCCGACCTGATTCTCTCCTTAATGTGCAGTTTGTGCAGGCGCCTGATGATGAAAGGCCCGATGATGAAGCTGACCAACAGGGCTGTCAGGGTGGCATAGGCCGCGCGAAAAGTGATGTACCGAAAGAGATTAAACGCCGAAACGACGTCGCTCAGTGGGCTGAGAAGGTAATAGAGCATTAGATCTTAGCCTTTTTGAAGTGATGAAGAGAGGGCAGGTATGATCTCCTCCAGACGCACCGCCCGCGAGGCTTTTAGCAGCACCAAATCTCCCTTTTTGAGCATTTTTTTCAGACATTCTGCCGCCTGCCCCGGATCTGCACAACGGATAACCTTTCCGGCCTCATAGCCATCTTGAATGGCACCTTGCGCAATCCCCTCGGCCAGCTCACCCACGGTGATCAGCCTCTCGATGCCGGATTTGGCCACCCAACACCCCAACTCCCGATGGGCCTGAGACTCCTGGTGGCCCAGCTCCAACATGTCTCCCAAGACGGCGATCTTGCGGGCATCCGTCTCCAGGCCGGCCAGAACTTCGATGGCAGCTCTCATAGAGGCTGGATTAGCATTGTAAGCGTCGTTGAGAATTACCGCTCCACCGACCCTAACCAGCTCCATACGCATGGGACTGGGGGAAAAACTTCGCAGGGCCTCCCCGATCTGGTCGACGGACAGCCCCAGCTTCAGCCCCACAGCAATGGCCGCCAGAGCGTTGTAGACGTTGTGCCGGCCCCAGGTGGGTATCTGGAACTCCCCCACCCCATCAACCTGAAAGCTGGTCCGCAGCCCATCAAGGAGGTGAAAAACCGTGACCCGGTAGTCCGCTCCCTCCCCCATCCCGAAGGTCACCACCCGGGAGGACGGAATCACCCTTTGCGCCATCAACCGCTCATCGTCGGCGTTGAGAAAAACCAGTCCCTCGGGGAGCAGCATCTCCAGAAGCTCGAACTTGGCCTTGGTAATTTCCGGCAAGCTCCTCAGCTGCTGCAGGTGGGCCGGTCCAATGTTCGTGATCAGGCCGTACCGGGGGAGACTGATCTCCGCAGAGCGATAAATCTCGCCTGGTCCGCTCATGCCCATCTCCACCACGGCCATCTGATCCTTTGCGGAAAGCCGAAACAGGGTCAGGGGAACACCGATGTGATTGTTGAAGTTCCCCTCGGTTTTCATAGTTGGAAATCCCGTAGAGAGGACGGCGGCCACCATGTCTTTGGTGGTGGTCTTGCCGTTGGTACCGGTGATTCCGATGACGGTCACAGACATCTTTCCCCGGTAGTATCCGGCCAGATCCTGGAGGGCCCTGAGGGGATCGGCAACCACAATCAGGGGCGCAGGAAATCTCTCTCCGGGAACAAGACCTGCCGTCCACTGCCGGGAGACCACCGCCAGGGCAGCTTTGTTCTCCAAGGCCTGGGCCACGAATTCATGGCCGTCGAACCGCTCTCCGCGGAGGGCGAAAAAGGCTTCTCCCCGGTTAACGCACCGGGAGTCGGTGGAAATACCCTCTATCCTGAGATGATCCAGGTCGGGCTCATCCGTTGTCGGGAAAACGCGGCCGCCGGTGGCCGCGATGATCTCCCTGATA
>DAOVRJ010000150.1 GCA_030628225.1 Candidatus Zixiibacteriota bacterium
ACCACTGGCGCGATCTCTTTCTGACCAAATTCGCGAACCGTCTTTTTGATCAGCTCCTGTTCGCTGTTGAACTCAAAATTCAGCATTGGCTTGAACCCCTTAAGATAATTCGGCGGATGAGCATTTCCATCGTGGGCTTTTGAAGGATATGAGAAAAGCCGAGATTCGAGACTCGAGATTCGAGACTCGGGGATGGGGGGTCGGGGATCCAGAATCCAGTATCCAGTTCCCTCACGGACACGAATCAGGTTTTCTTTCCATTTTCCATTTTTCATTTTTCATTCTGCATTACACTATCCCTCTCCCATCTCGATCACCTCGAGTCTCACCCTGGCCGTTCCCGGTCCCACCATGCCGATCTTCCTGGCCGCACCATAGGAGAGATCGATGATCCGGCCTTCGACGAAGGGGCCGCGGTCATTGATGCGCACCGTCACTTTCTTGCCGTTGTCCAGGTTGGTGACCAGCACCCGGGTGTCGAAGGGCAGGGCCCGGTGGGCGGCGGTCATGGCGTACATGTCGTAGACCTCACCGTTGGATGTCTTGCGACCGTGGAAATCCTCACCGTAGTAAGAGGCCACACCCTCCTGTAATCGCCTCAAACTCCCCGGCAAGCTCTCCCTCTGCGGGCGATCAGAGCTGGTGTACCGTGGCGAGGAGGTACAGCTCATAAAAATTAGGGCCATTGCTACTATCAGAATGCGCTCAATGGAATGGTCTCTCATCCGCTCACCTCAATAATACCAGCTTGCTGGTCTGCCGGGCTCCTCCCACCTGCAGCTGGCAGAAGTAGATCCCCGACGTCACCGGGAGACCCCGATGGTCCCGGCCATCCCAGTGGACCAGGTGAAACCCGGCACTTTGCTGCTGATCCACCAGTGTGCGGATCTCCTGTCCCAGAACGTTGAAGATCCGGAGATAGACCCGCTCCGCTTGCGCATTGGAAAGGGTGTAGGCGATGAGGGTGGCATCGTTGAAGGGATTAGGACGATTCTGGAACAGGCAGAACCCTCCGGGGACAGCAACCTCCAGCCCTTCAGTAACTCCCGTGGCCACCACCAGCTGGAAATCCTGATCCGTGGCCGGAGGACTTCCCCAGGAGAAAGTCTGTTCACGCAGGGAGGGCTCGCTGGCATATCCCCCTTCATAAGCGCCGATGAGCCAGGTCCCCAGGGAGATATCGCCGAACTCATAAAATCCGCTGGCATTCGTCTCGGCGAAGCTCCACCCCAGGGGGGAATCCTGCCCATCATTGTAAATGACCACGTAGACACCGGGGGCGGGGTCGCCGCCGGCCTGGTAGGTCACCGTGCCGGAAATGGAGATGGGCCCGCCGCCGCTGGGCTCGATGATGAAATCCTTACCCGTGACGGTCTCGTCGGAAGAGACGTTCACAGGATAATAGATATGGCTGGGCGGAAAAACCACATCATACCCCTCTAGATGGGCGGTGATCATATACTGGGCCGGAAGCACCGCCAGGGAGTAGTTTCCGTCCAGGTCGGTGATCGCGGAATAGTAATAGCCGGCAACACAAAAGGCGCTGACTGTCACTCCGCTGGCCCCGCCGCCGGCCTGAAAGGTCACCGTGCCCTCTATCCGGCTGGTGGGACGCCCCAGGGTGAAATTCTTGCCCTCCAGCGTGGCCCCAGAGTCCACCACCTCTCCTGGATAGCTGGGTGGTATGGAGGCATACCCCGGCGGAAGAAAGAAGGGGTATATCGTGTAAGTTCCCGGTGAAACGCCGATGCGATAAAAACCGTCGGCCTGGGTCCAGCCGACACACATGTCCTCCGCCTCCATGGCCACCATCATAACGCCGGGCACCGGATTGCCGCCCGAGCTGTCCACCGTGCCGGTGATGTACGCTGGGTAAGCGCTCATGGCGAAGTCCACCACCGCTGAGTCCAGGGCGAGCACGGAGACCATCTGGCTATCCGCGGGAGCATAGTAATTTCCCAGATCCCATGCATATACGATCCAGTCTCCGGCCTCTACGTCGAGTTCATATCGACCCTGCTCATCGGTGAGGGAGGCTCTTTGATCGTCAAGGGTGGTCTCATAAGCGATGACCACTATGCTGTCCAGAGGCGCCGCCGTGCCGGCGTCAGTGACCGTGCCGCCGATATACGGACGGCCGGGGGTGGGAGGAATGACCCTCAAAATGGCCTGAGCCACCGAGTGATCCTGGTCGGTGATCTTGACCAGGAATTGCATGGGAACGGTTGAGAAGCTGTAGTCCTCCTTTAACAGCTCGAGGTGGTGAAGCAAGAGGCCGTTGACCTGGCCGTCATCATCCCCGGGAATCTCATCCCCCTCTGCGTTCTCCAGTGTGGGAATACCGTCGTTGATGTAAGCGAACTGGACTATGGTCTCCTGGCCATCCACGACACCATTCCCGTTCAGGTCCAGATAGATCTCGGCGATGAGCCTGTTGCCCGCCTGAGCATAGTCGGCGGTCACGTCCACCGTGTCGGGCACCTGAACCTCCAAAAAGGATTGACCGTCCACATAGACGTAACTGACGGCAAGGGCCGTTTCCCCGGAAAATCCCACTGCCAGGGAAATGACCAAGAAGATCCACAGAAAAGCGGCGAACTTCCTATAAGTCCTCATCAGGCTCCCTCCTCCTTTAGGGTGATAAGCGAACAGCATCTTTCAGCGGATTTCATGCGCATCGTTTTCCAGCACCATTTTCCCCACCAGCTCCCGGATCTCCCTCAGCCCCCGCTGGGCACAGGCCTTTTCCAGTCCCTGGATGATGTTCAGGGGGGCATGGGGATCCACAAAATTGGCGGTGCCCACCTGCACTGCGCAGGCCCCGGCCAGAATGAACTCCACAGCATCCTCGGCGGTCATAATTCCCCCCACGCCGATGACCGGCAAGGAGACTTTCTGGGCCACCTTCCAGACCATGGCCAGGGCCACCGGCTTGATGGCCGGTCCGGACAGCCCCCCCACGACGGTGGAAAGCAGCGGCCTGTGGGTCTGCACATCTATGGCCATGCCCAGCAGTGTATTGACCAGGGAAACGGCCTCCACCCCGGCATCGGCGGCACTCTGGGCGATGGCGGCGATATCCGTAACATTGGGGCTGAGCTTGGCGATGAGCAACCGCTTGGTGGCCTTTCTGACCGCCGAAAGCAGACGGAACGCCTCCCGCGGATCAGAGCCGAGGGCCATCCCGCCCTCTTTTACGTTGGGACAGGAGATATTGATCTCCAGCGCTTCGATGCCTGGCTGTCCCTCCAGCTTTTTGACCACCTGTACATACTCCTCGGTGGTGCTCCCGGCCACATTGACGATCACCGCCGTCTTCAGGGACTGAAGAAAAGGAAGCTTCTCCCGGACGAAGACATCTACCCCAACGTTGGCCAGGCCGATGGCATTGAGCATCCCGCAGCGGGTCTCGGCCACACGCGGAGGCGGATTGCCCTCACGGGGGTGCAGGGTCACCGCCTTGGTGATCAAGCCGCCCAGCAGGTTAGGATCTAAGAGATCTCTGTACTCCTGGCCCCAGCCATAGGTCCCCGAGGCCACCAGGACGGGGTTTTTTAGACGCAAACTTGCCAGTTGAACGGACAGATCGGCCTTCAAAATCTCCTCCACATAGCCCACTGATGTTGGACGCGACATCCCCGCTGACTAACCAGGTCCGGTCATCCTCCCGAACTACGTCCATTTTACACCTTCTGTGTCCCGATGTCAAGGATTACCGGAAGAAGCCTGAATTCTGGATACTGGATGAAAGGCAAGAGGAACGGGGTTCGGGAAACTGCCGACTGCTTACTGAAAAAGGCCGTCCTCACAGGAGTGAGGACGCTACTTTTTTTGTTCTGCCTCCTGCCTACTCTTTTTTCATTGCCATTGCTATTGTCATTCTCTCTCAACTCTCTAAACTATAATCATCAAATTCCCCTCAGACGGACATAGAGCAGTGAGACGCAGAATAGAACCCCGGCGAACAGAACAATAGTCGCCCCCGAGGCCAGGTTTAGCCAACAGGAGAGAAACAACCCGGCCACGGTGGAAACCACCCCAATGCCCACCGAACAGAGAGCCAGTCCCCGGTAGTTTGTGGTGAACTGCCTGGCGGCGGCGGCGGGAATCACCAGCAGCGCCGAAACCAGCACGATGCCGATGAGCTTGATGGCGATAACGATGGTGACGGCCATGGCCAGCAGGAAAAAATAGTAGACGGGCGACACGGCCACCCCACTCACTCTGGCCACCTCTTCGTCAAAGCTCAGGAATAGGAGCTCTTTGAAGAGGGAAAGGATAACGGCGAAAATGACCGGGGCCACAATCAAAACCAGCACCACGTCTCCCCGGGTTATGGCCAGGATATTGCCGAACAGATAGCCGAACAGATCCACGTTATAACTACGAGACAGGCCGATGAACAGGATGCCCAGGGCCATATTCAGGGCAAAGAAAATTCCAATGGCCGTGTCCTCGTGCAGGCGCCCCTGTCGGTTGACGAAACCGATCAACAGGGCGGTGGCTCCGGCGAAAAGAATCGCGGTGATGGTGGGGTTAATTCCCAGGAGAAAACCGAGGGCAACACCCCCAAAGGCAGAGTGGGAGATGCCCACGCCAATAAAGGAGAGTCGTTTCAGGACCACGAAAACGGAGAAGAGGGCACATAGCGCGGCGATGAAAATACCGGCCACCAGGGCCCGCTGCATAAAACCCAGCTGGAAGATCTCAATCATGGTGCTCTCCGATCACCCGGTGAGGGATCTTTCCGTGAACCAGCACCTCCACCTCACAGCCATATACCTTCTTCAGCGCCTCGCTGCTCAGCACCTCAGTGGATTTGCCATGCAGGTAGAGTTTTTGATTGAGGCAGGCGATCTCATCGGTGTGATAGGGAATGACCCCGATGTCATGGGAGACCAGAATCACGGTCAGGGATAGAGAAACCTTGAGCTCGCCCAGAAGATGATAAAAAGCCCCCTGAGCTCTGTTGTCCACGCCGGAGGTGGGCTCGTCCAGCACCAGCATCTGAGGATCGCTGGCCAGGGCCCGGGCGATGAAAACCCGCTGCTGCTCGCCTCCGGAGAGCTGGCCGATGGGCCGGTCTCGCAGGTGGTCCATCTCCACTGCCTCTAACTTCTGCAACACGCGATCTCTATCCTGGGAGGTTACTCTGTGCCACAGCCCGATTCTGGGGTACCGTCCCATCATGACCACATCGAAGACGGTCACCGGAAAGGCCAAATCGGCAAAGGCCCTCTGCGGCACGTATCCGATGAGTCCTCTGTTCTTATGGTGCCCGGCAGGACGCCCAAAAACCTGCACCTGTCCCCGGTCGGGTTTGACCAGACCAAGGATGACCTGCAACAGGGTGGTTTTGCCGCCGCCGTTGGGCCCGATGAGGCCCAGAAAAACCCCCTGATGAATCCGCAGACTGACCTCCCGGAGGATGAAGCTGTGGTTGAGAGTCACCCACAGGTCCTTGATGTCCACCACCAGATCGCTCATCCCATGGCCTCCCTCATAACGTTTACATTGTACTTCATTAGATCAATATAGGAGCGGCGCCCGGGAAAATCCGGTCCGCCCAGAGGATCTAAAATAAGCACCTTGACCCCGGTCTCAGAGGCAATAGACGATGCAGCGCTGGGGTTGAGCTGCGGCTCGGCGAAAATCGCTCTGATCCCATACCTCTCGATAGTCCGGATGATCTTCTCGATATCCTTCGGGGTCGGCTCGCGTCCCGGCGATTCCTGAATTACCCCCACCTCTTTCAGGCCGTACCGGCGGGCAAAATAGCTCCAGGCCGGATGAAAAGCCACGTATTCACTGATTTGAAAACTCCCCACCATCTCCCGTATTGTCTGATCCAGAGCATCGAGCTGTTTCCCATAGGCCGTCACACGTTCCCGGTACTCCCCGGCATGCTCCGGATCCAATCGTATCAGGCTCTGGGCGACGCGCTCGGCCAGGGATCTGGCCACCAGCGGGTCCAGCCAGACATGGGGGTTCCCCGGCGATTGATGTTCAGCATCTTCCTGACCATGTTCGGAGGCACCATGATGATATCCGGCCATCTGGATGAGCGGCACACCCTCGGCGGCCTTCACAACGGTCAGTGTCTCCTCGGCGGTGGCGGCGATGAGTTTCTGAGCCCAGAACTCCAGACCAGCCCCCACCATGACGAACAGACGAGTTCTGGCGAATTTGCGGAAGG
>DAOVRJ010000066.1 GCA_030628225.1 Candidatus Zixiibacteriota bacterium
AGTGGGCATCAAGTGGTTCCCGGACAAAAAGGGTTTCATCACGGGCATGGCAGTGGCCGGATTCGGTTTCGGGGCTCTGATCTGGATCAAGCTGGCCGGCTCCTGGGGACATCTCATCGAGAGCATGGGTGTGCTCAACGTTTTCGGGCTCTACGGTGTGATCTTTTTCGTTATAGTCGCCCTGGGAAGCATCGTCATGGTTAACCCGCCAGCGGGCTGGAAACCGAAAGGCTGGAGCCCGCCGGTACCCACAGACACGAGTGGCAAGGCCATTGGGGGAACGGACATGGTCCCCGGTCAGATGCTGCGCACGCCACAGTTTTATATGCTCTGGCTGATTTTCATCTTCTGTGGTATGGCCGGTCTGATGACCATCGGCATCATCAAGCTCTTCGGCATCGATGCCTTGCAGCAGAGCGGCTATAGCGCCATGCAGGCCAGCGCCATAGCCGGCACGGCCATGGCCGTTTTCTACTCTCTGGCCAACGGGATCGGTCGCATCGCCTGGGGTACGATCAGCGACAGGCTGGGCCGTAAGGTCTCTATCTTTTTGATGGCGGCCATCCAGGGGATCATGATGCTGATTTTCTTCAAGATGGGCGGTACGCCATGGCTTTTCTATTTGGGAGCCGCGATAATAGGCTTCAATTTCGGCGCCAACTTCGCCCTATTCCCGGTGGCCACGGCCGATTTCTTCGGCTCCAAGAACATAGGCCAGAATTACGGTTGGATGTTCACGGCATATGGTATAGGAGGGATTGTTGGTCCCATCATGGCGGGGATCTTTCGCGACAAGGGCAGCTTCACCCCCGCCTTCATCATCAGCGGAATTCTCTGTCTTATTGCCGCTGTGATCGCCTTGATGACGAGAGCCCCAAGATTGAAGGAGGGCTGATCAAAAGGCGCGCAGGCTGACAAGAAAAAGCAGAGTCAGATCAAGTGCTGATGGTGTTTTGATCTCAACGGCCTGTTTTGCGCATCGATATTAACAGAATATTGCGGTTCAGCGTTTTTAATCATCTGTTTATGGGAAGATGTATGAGAAGAAAACAATTCCAGATTTTGAAGTTGTTTTTGGTTTTTGTTGTTGTTCTGAGTGCAAAAACATTCGCTCAAACGTCCACAAAAACCACGATCTATGGATACATCAAGCTGGACGCCTCATACGATGAAGCTAAGGTGAAATGTGGCAATTTCGCTTTTTTCGTTTTGGACGAGCCCAAAAATGACCAGTTCAACATGACGGCAAGACAATCGAGACTCGGGATGAAGTTTGAGGGGCCGAGCACGGACAACGTCAAAGTTTTTGGCAATGTGGAGATAGACTTCTACGGCGGAGGAACAGAGAACAAGCCCAACCCGATGCTGCGTCAGGCATATATGGAATTGCGATACACAAGCTTTAGCCTTTTGGCCGGACAGACCTGGGATCTATTTGCCCCCTTAGTTCCCACAAATCTGAATTATGCTGTAATGTGCATGTGCGGTAACACAGGTCATCGAAGACCTCAGGTCAGAGCGACCAAGAGCATTGACATTGGCGAGAACAGTAAATTCACCGCTGGATTGAGCGTAAACCGCAGTATCGGCCGGGGAGAGGATGGTGAGGGTTCCGGACTGCCTGCTGAGGAAGGTAGGATTGCTTTTTCTCAGAGGTTATTTGGCCAGAAATTTGCTACAATTGGTATTTCTGGATTGTGGGGACAGGAAAAGTCAGACATCCTGCAGAAGGAATTTGAGCAAAGGGGATTGGCGATCGATCTGTCTATACCATTTGGAGAAAAGGCCACCCTGCAGGGGGAATATTTCACCGGAAAAAATTTGGCCAGTTACACAGGTGGTGTTGGTCAGGGGATAGATGAGACCAACGAGAAGGAGATCGAAGCCAGCGGGGGCTGGGGACACCTCTCTATTGTCCTCAATGAGAATGCCAAGATGAATCTTGGCGCCGGTATCGATGATCCGGACATCAGCGAAAATGATACCTGCAATACAAGAGATGAGAACTTGGCTGTGTTTGGTAATATAATCTGGAAGTTGAATCCAGCTGTTTCCATCGGTGTTGAATATATCAGAATGAAGACTACATATATGGGAGGGGATTTTTTTGAGAATAACAGAGGGCAAATTTCCTTTATCTACTTTATTTGAGTCTTGATCCGGGTAGCAGGGAAAAGCTCTTATCAGCCTGACAGAAAAAACAATAAACCAATCAAATTGAGTTTTTTGTAAAATAAGTAGAAATTTGTGCGAGCAGCTCGGTCGATGCCGCGCCGCTTGGCCTGTAAGAGATAATGAGTGGGGCTGTAGCTCAGCTAGGGATGAGCGCTTGTCTGGCAGACAAGAGGTCACGGGTTCGATCCCCGTCAGCTCCACTAGTTTTTTTCACATTTACCTTTACAGAGAAAAAGAAAGTTTTGCTGGCATCCGAAAAGCGGAGGAACTCTGCAGATGAGACGGTTTGTTGGAAATATATTTTTACTGTTGTTCCTGGGCATGTGGTTGTTGATGGCCTGTTCGGCCAATCCGCCCCATCAGGAATCCTTGATGCTTCATGCGCTAACTCCAGAGATGGAGGAAAGGGGTCTTTCTCCTGAGTCAGCCTTGGCAGAGGCCGAAAGCCTGTATGCCGCCGGTTCCCGAGCTAGTAATCTCAGTGATTGGACATCGGCACAGTTATTTTTCTCAGAAACCTTGCAGATTATATCCACCCTGGATCTGGATGAAGAGGAATTCCCGGTCCTATCGGATCACTATGACAAACTGCTATTATCACTTTCTGAGGAATATCCGCAGGTTCTGTCGCACTTTGAAGAGCTGCCTATGGAAGGTTCCTTAGCGTTACTTCTGATGAGATTGGGAGAGATCCGCGGAGACAGTCTTGACCAAATAGCTCAAGACAGCACTATGGTTTCAGGGGATGATGTTACCTATGACGTAACCATCCACTGGAATGCGCAGGTAGAAAAGAAAATGAGTTTCTTTCAAAATGAGAGCCGTAATGTTTTTTCCACCTGGCTCAACCGGTCCGGTCTATATCTTGATATGATGCAACGCATACTTCGCGAATATGGTCTCCCGGAAGATCTGGTTTACATTGCCTTAATCGAGAGTGGCTTCAACCCCAATGCCTATTCGTGGGCTCATGCCTCCGGTCCATGGCAGTTTATCTCCAGCACCGGGAAATTGTATGGTCTGAAGAAAGATTGGTGGCTAGATGAACGTCGAGATCCGGTGAAGTCCACTCACGCGGCCGCTAAGTATTTGAAGAATCTATATGCAGAATTTGGAGATTGGCCTCTGGCAATGGCCGCATATAATTGTGGAGAGGCTCGAGTTCGAAAAGAAATAAGAAAAGCCGGGACGAGGAATTTTTGGAGCCTCAAGCTTCCCCGTCAGACCAGGAACTATGTTCCCCTGTTCATGGCAGCCACGGTTATCGCTAAATCACCTGAGAAATACGGGTTCTTTGTGCAATATGAGGAGCCTGAGCAATATGATTTAGTCAAAATCGATGAATGTACCGATTTGAAGGTGGCAGCACGCTGTTGTGGTTCCACATATGATAAAATAAAGGCTTTAAATCCAGAGCTTCGTCGGTGGTGCACTCCGCCTAACTGCAGTTCCTATATGCTGAAAATTCCCAGGGGGACACAGGCCAAATTTAAGAGAAGCTACGTTCTCGTGCCGGCCAGTGAAAAAGTCACCTGGGAGCGGCATCGAATTAGGCGGGGAGAGACATTATCGGGGATTGCTTATCGATACGGCACTTCTGTGAGCGCTATAAAGGAAGCCAATTCTCTGCGAAGCAGTCATCGTATCGTCGCCGGAAAATATTTGCTTATACCCTCTTCTCCATTCGGTAATTCAGCCTGGAGCAGCTCGCTTCCTGCTTCTGAGGGTGATTCCTCAGGCAGAGAGCTGATCTACACGGTGAAAAAGGGCGATACCCTCGGCCGCATCGCGGCAAGCTTTGGAGTTTCTCTCTCTCGGATTCTTCGCTGGAACGATCTGCGTTCGGGAAAGTACATATACCCAGGAGATAAACTGACAGTTTACCTGTCTACGGATGTAGGAAGCACCAAGGGTTCTCCCGAGGATTACACAGAGCTGGTCTACACTGTTAAGCGGGGCGATACACTGTGGGGAATAGCCAACGACTTCGGGGTAAATTTGTCGCAACTGGTTCGGGAGAACCAGTTGAAGGATCCCTCCTGTATTCGGCCAGGAAACAAACTGAAGATCAAAATGTCTAGAAAACTTTAATCGGGCGGTGATGTCGTGAGAAAACATGACTGGGTTATTGGGGTCATCATCGGAGCATGTGTTGTTTTTGTATTCGTGGTTCTAATCCTTGCTCTGTTCGGCACATTTGCAAACCGTTCCCTGACATTTTCCTCTTTGGGCAAAAAGGTGGCCCTGGTAGAAATTAGAGGGATCATCCACGAATCTGAGTCTGTTGTTCGGCAGCTCAAGGGATACGCCGAGGATGAAAACGTCCCGGCCATCGTTCTGCGCATCGATAGTCCTGGGGGAGGAGCATCCGCTTCCCAGGAAATTTATGAACAGGTTAAGAAAGTGCGCCAGGAAGGAAAGAAGGTGGTTGTCTCCATGGGAGCTATAACCGCTTCCGGTGGTTATTACGTGGCTTGTGCCGCAGATTCCATCATCGCCAACCCCGCTTCATTGACGGGAAGCATTGGTGTGCAGATGCAATTTCCCAACACCGAACAACTGTTTAAAAAAATTGGTGTAAAGTTCCATGTTGTTAAGAGCGGTGCCCATAAAGATATCGGTTCCCCCTATCGCCCCATGACTGATGAGGAGAAAAGGATTTTACAGGAAGTCATCGACGATACCTATAATCAGTTCGTGGAGGTGATCGTGGAACAACGAGACTTACCGCGAGAGAAGGTGCTGGCTTTGGCAGACGGACGTATTTTTTCTGGCCGATTGGCTCTGGAACTGGGATTGGTCGATCGGATGGGTACGTATGAGGATGCCATTGCCTTGGCCGCTCGAATGGGGGGCATCAAAGGCAAGCCACGAGTTGTCAGAGAACGTCTCAAAAAAAGCAGCCTCTTTGATTTTCTCTTTCAGGCGCTCGGGAAGCTATCCGGTTCCGTTCGGCAACATACAGTTTTGGAGTATATGCTGAGTCAGTGACACTTTTTCCTTGACTTTTTTATTTTTAGGAAATATCTTTAGTGTTCAGAATAGGTTAGGTGAAAATGCCCATTTACGAATATATCTGCCGGGGTTGCCAAAACGGATTTGAGTGCTTTTTCTTGAACAGGCAAGATAGCCAGGACGTCGTCTGTAGTCGCTGTGGAGGACGAAGGGTTCAGCGGGTATTTTCCACCTTTGGGGTTGCGGGAGGCAGGGGCTCTGGCGAGTCATCCAGCAATAGCTGTAGCACGTGCTTGACTAAAAATTGCAGTACCTGTCGCTAGCTTGCATTTCGTTTGCGGGCATTTTCATTCACGCTCACTGGGAAAAGGAGGGATGAAAAATGACCAAGGCTGATCTTGTAGAAGAGGTTGCCAGTGTTACTGGACTGACAAAGACCGATACCGCTATGGTCTTCGAGGCCTTTCTGAAGGCTATCTCCAATGCGTTGATCAATGGCAATAACATAGAGATCAGAGGGTTCGGGAGATTCAAGGTGAAGCGTCGCAAAGCCCGGGTGGCCAGAAATCCCAGAACTGGAGCCGCTGTGCCCATACCGGAGAGAAATGTTCCCATATTTCAGCCATCCAACTTTCTCAAGGAGAAAGTAGCTAAGGGCTAATAACGCTGGTTTGTTCTATTATGGATGAGTTCTGATTGGAGATGAGCAGGACGCTGTCCGTCCTGCTCATCGTATGTAAGACAGCGAAAGCCAAGAAACTGACCTCGATCTCAGCGTTTTTTTATGACGGGATTTGCGATAGAATCTGCGCAAGAGGGGGAACGATGCCTAGTGGTAAAAAGAAAAAGCGCCATAAAATCGCCACGCATAAAAGGAAAAAGCGCCTAAAGGCTAATCGACATAAAAAGAAGAAACGGTGAGGATGGCCCCTGGAAGGGGTGGATCTTTCATGAAAGTTGGGGTAATATCCGACACGCACATCTCAGCAAGCCAAGCTAATCTGCCAGAGGCTCTCTTAGAAAAAATGAGGGGGGTAGATTTCATCCTTCATGCTGGCGATCTGGTGGTTCCTGGGGTTCTTGACGGTCTCCGGCAGATTGCCCCGGTAGCTGCTGTGTGTGGCAACATGGACCGTCCTGAGGTCAGGGAGATGTTGCCTGCAAAGAGGACCATTACTCTGGAGAAGGTGACCGTGGGTTTGATTCATGGCTGGGGAGCACCCAGTGGTCTACAAGAAAGAGTTCTGGGTGAGTTCTGTGGGGATGTGCGGGTGATAGTCTTTGGACATTCTCATCGTCCATATCAGGAGTGGATTGATCAGATCTATCTATTCAACCCCGGCAGCGCTCTGAAAAATAGTTTCTCATCCGTTCGCTCTTACGGTATCTTGCATATTGAGGAAGATCGGGTTAAGGGAGAGATCATTCGCTGGTGAGGGAAAGATGCACAGATCTGTTCTCAGAGATCAAAGAGAGCGTTTGAGGAATAAACGGGCTCAAATTTGGTTCAAAGAAGGTTTAAAAATAGCGTTGTGCGCCAGTAGCTCAGATGGATAGAGCATCGGACTTCGAATCCGCAGGCCGAGCGTTAGAATCGCTCCGAGCGCGCCATGGATTCAGCATCAAAGATTTAGGATCGGCTTTTCCTTTTTGCCAGTATCCAGCATCTAGTATCCAGCATCCAGCATCAAGAACCGTCCCTGTCGTCTAGCCAGGTCTAGGACACTGGCCTTTCACGCCGGCAACACGGGTTCAAATCCCGTCGGGGACGCTTTAGCTACTGGGGAAGCCAGGAAAATATCGGGCTTCCCCTTGATTTTCAATGGTTTTATGGCCATATTTTTTAATACTAGATAAAGTAACTCTGTAAGGAGAATACCTCTAATGTCCGCTGAGGAGAAGATCAGCCGCATCATTAAGAGGAACGGCGAGGTGGTACCCCTGGACCGGGAGAAGATCGCCAACGCCATCTACAAGGCCGCCTCCAGCGTTGGCGGCCGCGATCGCAAACAGTCCAGGCGTTTGGCCGATCAGGTGGTGGCTGTGCTGAACCAGCTCTTTCCTCCCGATGCCACTCCAGCGGTGGAGGAGATCCAGGACATCGTGGAAAAGGTGCTCATCGAGGAAGGTCATGCCCGTACCGCCAAGGCCTATATCCTCTACCGTGATCAGCGGGCCCGGCTACGCCGGAAGAAAAGGGCTGGTGTCAGTCTGGACTATCTGCCATACCAGGTGATGTGGAAGGTGTTGCTGTGGAACGTCAATCACGGCGTGGACACTGTTGAGGGTCTCAACCAGCGCGTTAGAGATGGAAGTTTCCCTCGGCTGGTCTTGGAGGCTGACCAAGCCTTCGATGAGGATATCACCAATGTGGCTGCCGCTATCTGTGAGTTGGGGGGGCAGATTCGTCTGATCATCGTGGCCGGTCCTTCGTCCTCAGGGAAGACGACCACAATGGCCAAGCTCAGCGCAAAATTAAAGGAGCGTGGTCAAGACCCCGTGCCCATGAGTCTTGATAACTACTTTTTTGACCTGGAGATGCATCCTAAGGACGAGTTTGGTGACTACGATTTCGAGACCCCGGAAGCCCTTGATTTGGATATGATAAATGAGCACCTGGTCCGATTGGTGGTTGGAGAGAAAGTTCGCGTGCCGCGGTATGATTTTATAACCGGCACTCGTCAGAGAGAGACGGATCCGCTGTCTCTGGGGAAGAACCAGATATTGGTGGTGGACAGTCTGCACGGTCTCTATGAGCCCCTCACCCGCAGCGTCCCCCACGAGAGGAAGTTCAAGCTCTATATCGAGACCATCAGCCAACTGCGCGATGATCGGAGGCGTTTTGCCCGGTGGGCGGATATTAGGCTGTTGCGAAGGATGATTCGAGACCGCCGCTACAGGAGTTATGATCCGGAGCGAACCATTGGCCACTGGCATTACGTGAGACGGAGCGAGCTAAAACACATTATCCCATATATCCAAGAGGCTGATTTTATCCTGAACGGCGCCTTGCCTTACGAGCTACCAATTCTGAAAAAGCACCTTTTCAGCTATTTTCCCGGCTTCATCGAACGCTGGAAGGACAACCCCCGTCGGCAGGATGCCCTCATCCGCGCGCAACGGGTCTATGAGCTTTTAGTTGCAATAGAGGAGGTTGAGGACGATTCATGTGTACCTGATGATTCGCTGTTTCGAGAGTTCATCGGGGGAAGCATATATGTATGAGAGCCCTATGTAGATCTCGTCCAATTGTGAGCAAAGCGTTTATAGTCTTGAATAGAAGAAACCCGGCCCATGCAGGTCGGGTTTTTTTAGGCCACCCTTTATGGTTGCCTGTTTTGACGAAGATTTTGCAGATTACTAAGACCACAGTTATTTTGCGAGGGCCGGCAGAACTTTCCAGGGCAGGAGTGTCCCAGGAAGTGAGCGATTTTGGTAAATTGCCAAGACCTGGGCCGTCGGTCAAAATTTTAGCAACTCGTGACTATATTGGAACAAATATTGCAGGGTTTGTACTGACTGGAGCACGGTTTCAAGAAAGATTAGTTATTCGTTTGATATCTAGTTTAAGATGAATTCTTGCAGTATAACTGCCACCGTGGTCCACATATACAGATATATGCATACATAAGGGCCAGGAGAGCGTTGTGAAGACAGCATTCGCACAAAGAGTTCCTGCATGGGAAGAGATGTACATAGTTGAGGCTAAGGAGAAATCGGCACAATTCTATAAACACCTCTTTGAAAATGTAAGCGAGGCCGTTTTCATAGCCAGGGGAAGTAGAATCCAATGGTGTAACAAGGCGGCTACGGCAATTCTTGGGTATTCACGGGAGGAGTTAACGGGCAAATTTCTCGGCCAGCTTTTCTTGAGACGTTCAACGCATAAAGATAATGGAGAACTGCTCTATCACAAGGTGCAGAAAACAGGACGCGCTCATAGCATCGTCAAACTGAAGCCGAAAAGCGGCCATGCTGTAGAGGTGGAGATGACCATCTTGGCGTTGGGTGTCCACAAGACTGGATCGGCTGAGATTGTGGTATTAGCGAGGAAATTAGAAAAGCCTCAGAGCTTCAAAGACAGATCCTCGTATCAGGGTCAGGGATTAAAGGCCATATTATCGAATATGGCTGAGGGAGTGGTTGTTGAGAATGGCGATTATGAAATTGAGTTTATGAATAAGGCAATGGTACAGCGATTCGGCAACAAGGTGGGCAGGAAATGCTACCGGGCATTCATCGGAAGAAGCAAACCCTGTACTGACTGTTCCATTAAGGAAATTATTCATAAGAGAAAGAGGCGGTTCGAGTACACTGCAACAGACAGGGAAGGCCGCTGTTATGAGTTGGTGGCCACGCCGCTGAAAAATGAAGATGGCAGCGTTTCGGTCATCGAAGTAATACGGGATGTCACCGAAAAAAAAGCTGTCGAAAAACAGATAAGACGTGAAAAGGAAATCTCTCATCACATCGTTGGAAGCATCGCCGATGGCGTTATCACCGCGGATTTAAAAGGGATTATTACCTCTTGCAATCCGGTGATGAGAAAAAAGCTAGGTTTTTCTAAAGGTAGTATACTGGGGAAAAAGGTATGGGATGTCTTGAAGCCGATATCAAGAGCAAAATGGCGGGAGGCTTTTCAAAAAATCCAGCAGTACCCAAAAACGTTTCACTGGGCGGATGTGCAGCTCAGGCATAATGGACGGGAGGATATTGTTAACATAAAGATTGTTCCTCTCACAGATGATCTTGGCCAGGTTACTGGTGCGATTATTTTCTTCGAATATCTCACCGAGAAGATCAGGGCTCTGGAGTTGGCCAAAGAGTCAGAGAGATTTTTTGAGATCCTTCTGAGAGACATCAGCGAAAGCGTTTTTGTCATCAGAAATCGGAAAATATTCTGGTGCAATCGGGGATCTGAACAGGTGTTGGGTTACTCCCGGAGAGAGCTCATTGGCCTCAGCCCAGCCAGATTCTTTACCAGCCAAAAGACCTTCCGGGATTTTTCCACGAAAGCTTGCAGAGCTCTTGCGCACCGGAACCGCTACGATGTCGTGACGGCGCTGAAGTGTAAGAGCGGAGGAATACTGAACATGGAGCTGTCTCTCTCCGTGATACGCCGGACCGATGGGCGCGCGACCGAGGTCGTCGCTGTGGGCAGAGATATCACTGCCCGAATAAAGACCGAGAGAGAGAGCAAGGAGAGAAAAAGAAGGTTGACCATTCTCAATAAAGTCACGGCTAAGATTTCCTCTTCAATTCAGTTGAAGCACGTTTTGCTTTATAGTGCCAAGAGCATCCTCAAACTAACTGGTCTCGATTCCTGCTCTA
>DAOVRJ010000057.1 GCA_030628225.1 Candidatus Zixiibacteriota bacterium
GCAGGATACCGCCGCTCGTGAGCGGGGGTAATTCACTTTAATTCTATTCTATCATAAATGCAAAAAATTGTCAAGTGTTTATCTCCTTTTTTTAAGCCTTTTTTTAAGCCTCATATCGGCAAGTCTAGCGTGAATCGCTCCAGCCCCGGGTGTACATTCACGTACACATCCCTGTACGGTTGGGTTCAACTCTCAGCCGATATTCTCTTACGACGGAGATACGCAAGTATCCGTTATTTGTCTAATCAAGTGAAAATTAAAGAGTTATGGTTTTGAGGTTATCGTCACTCCCTTTTGGCATGAAGGTTGCCCCACATACTTGACAAAAGCGAAGGAAGGTATACGGCCATGAAAATTGAAGTAATCATTCACCTCAACCTCAAAAGGAGGTATGAGACATGAAGAAGAAGGGGCTGCAAATCGTGATGGTTGAGTTTCTCGTCTTGGCCGTCTTGTTCGTTCTGGGCGGATGTGGCAAGAGCCAGGGTCCCGTTGGGCCGGACAGCTCGGGGGGTGATGATGCGAGCCTACGTGCCTTCGTGGAGGACAACCCCGACTTGTTCACCTTTGATTTTGATGATGGTTCCCAGGCGAGTCAGAACTTGAGTCCAGACCAAGCGCTTCTCAAAACCATCGAACCCGTGGCTTTCTGGCGGGAGATCACCGATCGAGAGAGGAATGTCGAGATCCAAATTTTCTATCCAGGGGGAGACAGCATTCCCTATGCCGAGATGACCATTACCGGCTATATTCAGGGTCTCTTCCACACCGTGACTATGGACAGCGATTACACCAAGGAGATCGATGATATAGCGGTTCGGTACGCCTATTTCGAGAAGGACAGCGTTGGCGGGCCTTTCCAGGGATGGGAATTGAAGAAGGTTTCTGGGTCGGAGATCGTCTCCAATCCTTGCACCAAGGAGATTCTCAGCGTGCACATATCTTCCAGCAGCGGTCTGGTGGACACCACCATCACAGATGTATCTGACCTATGGTATTTGGGGGATCTGTTCGTCTTCGATCTGGGGGACAGCATCACCCTGACCGTGGACACCGGCAATCCAGATGATGTGGTCTTTCTGCACGCACCGTTTTTTCACCGACATCCTTTCAAGCACATAGGTGGGGGAGTGTTTGAAGGAACCTGGGTGACGGCCGAGGAGCACTTTTCCTCCCGCAGGCCGAGGCATGCGGCCATCGATGTCATCGACCATGGCACCATATTTGACGATGAGATGCCTTACGATTCAAGAGCCTGGGGAATGGTTTACTACGTGGGAGAGGGTCCTGAGTTAGAATAGGCAATGCTCAAGGGGTAGATTTCAGGCGGGATGAGCTTAGCTCATCCCGCCTTTTTTATTTTCGGGAAAGATAAGATGAACTTCGGCCGAGACCGAAGGGGATTTTCTCGGAGATTAAAAAGGCCACCAGGCCCCCCAGCCCCCCGGATAAGGCACCGATGGCGGCTAACAGGATAAGGGGCCGTTGCACGATGCCTCTCACCAGGGCCACCAGCACGATCCCGATGACGTTTGCGCTCAGGCAGGCCAGAGAAAATCTGCACAGACGGTTGAACTTCGCCTGGCCGGGGATCAGAAAGATAAGATCGACGGACATCCCCGGGAGAAGGAAGATAAGACCGGAGAGAAGTCCGTGAATAGGCGTCAGGCCCAGAATGAGAGCCACAATCCCCTGGATGAAGGCCGTTAGGGTCGCACTTCCGGTTTTCCCCACAATTCCCCTGGCCAGGGCCAGCCACATCATGTACAAACCCCCGAAGAAAACGCCTCCAGGAATAAGCAAAGCGCCTAATAGAAAACGCGACAGAGGATTTAATAGAGGTTTTATGGCCAGACCCAGGGCGGCTAACAGGGAAATAGCCAGAAAATCTTTCAAGGTGAAATGACCATCATGAGGTATTGGGCCGGCTGTTCTTCGATTTCGATTCATGGTTTTTCCCAGAGAGGTTCCGATGGGAGATACTGAGAATGTTATGGTAAGGTTCTGGGCGCTTTATGTCAAGCCTTATTTTCGGCGGGCTGGGGACAAGATATTGGAGGATGGAACGATTTTTTCTTGACTCTTATGGAGTAAAAAATGTATATTTGAAGTTCACACTTAAGGGAAATGGAGGTGTATTGTCTTGAAAGTTGGAATCTTGACTGGCGGAGGCGATTGCCCGGGGCTTAATGCGGTGATTCGGGCGGTTACCAGAAAGGCTCTGGATGTATACGGCTATCAGGTGCTGGGCATTTTGGAGGGGTGGCTCGGTCTATTGGAGAAGAAGACGGTTCTTTTAACCCATCGGGATATATCGGGCATCTTGCATCGGGGCGGAACAATCCTTAAAACCTCCCGCACAAATCCCCTTCAGTCGCCTAAGCACGTCAGAGATTCCTTCCAGAACCTCAAAGAGCTAGATGTCGATGCCCTAGTCGTCATCGGCGGCGAAGACACCTTGGGTGTGGCCGGCGAGCTTTTCAAGAGAGGCGTTAATGTTGTGGGGGTGCCCAAAACCATCGATAACGATCTGTACGGGACTGATTTCACCTTTGGGTTCGACACGGCGGTGAACGTCGCCACTGAGGCCATCGATCGTCTGCACACCACGGCCGAATCACATAACCGGGTGATGATCGTTGAGGTGATGGGTCGTCATACAGGCTGGATTGCCGTCCAGGCCGGCCTGGCCGGCGGTGCCGATGTGATCCTCATCCCGGAAAAGCCGCCTGATCTGGATGAGGTATGCGAGTCGATTAAAAAACGGCATAAGAAGGGAAAGGATTTCAGCATCGTAGTGGTGGCCGAAGGAACGAAGCTGCCCACCCTGAAGAATGAGAATGGCATCTATGTAGTCAGAGATGAGGAAAAAGATGCTTTCGGGCACGTTCACCTGGGTGGGATCGGGAATGTCCTGGGTCGGGAAATTCACCAGAGAACAGGATTTGATACCCGGGTAACCATTCTTGGCTATCTGCAACGGGGAGGTTCTCCCACGGCCTTCGACCGAGTGCTGGCCACCCGCTATGGCATAGCGGCCATCGATCTGGTCAAAGAGGGCAACTTCGGCAAGATGGTGGCTTTGAGGGGCAACAAAATCGTGGCCGTGGATCTGGCCATGGCCACCAAAAAGATCAAAAAAGTGGACGAGAATCTGTATCGAATTGCTCAGGTGTTTTTTGGATAACCACAGGTGGAGGTGTAATGTCTCTGACGACAAATCTAGAGCTCCAGAAGAAAGCACAGCAGGGGAAGTACGCGGTAGGAGCCTTTAACACAAGCAATCTGGAGATCACCCAGGCCATCCTGGAGGCCGCCGCGGAGAATAGCTCTCCGGTAATCATAGCCACCTCGCAGAGTGCCATCGAGTATGCCGGGATAGAGACTTTGTCCAACCTGGTTCGCACCCTGGCCGGACACCTCTCCATTCCAGTGAGCCTTCACCTAGACCATGGAACAGATTATGACATTATCATCGGTTGTCTGCGCCACGGCTGGACATCGGTGATGATCGACGGCTCGCACGCGCCCCTTGAGGAAAATATCGCCATGACCAGGGAGATCGTAAAAGTGGCCCACGCCGCCGGCATCTCGGTGGAGGCCGAATTGGGCCGGTTGGTGGGTGTGGAGGATCAGATTTCCGTGAAGGCAGAGGATGCTCTTTTGACCGACCCCGATGAGGCGGTCAGGTTTGTGTCCGAGACGGGTTGCGACACCCTGGCCGTGGCCATTGGAACCTCCCATGGAGCATACAAGTTCAAGGGGGAGGCCAAACTCGATTTTGACAGGTTGAAGGCTATCATCCGTAAGGTGGAGGTGCCCCTGGTCCTGCACGGAGCATCTAGCGTAAAGCGAGAGATCGTGGAGAAAGGAACTCAATACGGGGCCAGGCTGCCCGGAGCCGCCGGCGTTCCCGAGGAGCATATCAGAAAGGCCATTTCTCTGGGTATCACCAAGGTTAACATCGACACCGACCTGCGACTGGCCTTCACCGCCGTCACGCGGGAATTTCTTGCACAGCAACCAGAGGTCTTCGATCCCCGCAAGGTATTGGGAGCTGGCCGTCAGGGCATGAAAGAGGTGGTCAAGGAGAAGATCGCGCTGCTGGGCAGTGTCGGCAAGGCATAGCAGATGTATCGGCAGTAAATTTGTTATATTGACAAAGGAGGAGAAAGATGGCGGTTCGCGTGGCCATCAACGGATTCGGCCGTATCGGGAGGTTGGTGTTCCGGCACGGGATGAAGAGCTCCGCAATAGAGGTCGTCGCCATTAACGATCTCACCGACAACAGAACCCTGGCCCATCTGTTGAAATACGATTCAGTGCACGGAGTGCTGGATGCTGAGGTGAAAGCCGAAGAGGATGCCATCCGGATCAACGGAAAAATGGTGAAGGCTTTTGCCGAGAAAGACCCCCAGGAGCTGCCCTGGCAGGAGCTGGGAGTAGACGTGGTTATCGAGTCCACGGGCAGGTTCCGAACCCGGGAAGGAGCCTCTAAGCACCTGGCGGCTGGTGCTAAGAAGGTGATGATCTCAGCACCGGGGAAGGATATGGACCTGACCATCGTCAAGGGCATCAACCACCAGGACTATGACCCCGATAAACATCACATCATCTCCACAGCCTCTTGTACCACCAACTGTTTCGCGCCTGTGGTCAAGGTGCTTAACGATGCCTTCGGGATCGTTAAGGGATTGATGACCACCATACATGCTTACACCAATGATCAGAAGGTCTTGGATTTTCCCCATAAGGATCTGCGTAGAGCACGGGCAGCGGCCATGTCCATGATTCCCACCACCACCGGCGCAGCCGTCGCCACCACCTTAGTGATGCCGGAACTGAGGGGAAAACTGGATGGCATGGCCGTTCGGGTACCTACCTGGGACGGTTCGATGGTGGACTTCGTGGTTCAGCTGGACAAATCGGTGTCGAAAGAACAGGTCAACGATGCTGTCCGCGCCGCGGCCGAAGGACCTCTGCAGGGAATTCTGGAGTATACCGAGGATCCAATTGTCTCAGTGGACATCATCGGCAACCCGCACTCCTCCATCTTTGACGGTCTCTCCACCATGGTCTTGGGGAACGACATGGTGAAGGTGATCTCTTGGTATGACAATGAGGGAGCTTATGCTCTGCGAATGGTTGAGTTAGCAGCATATATGTTTAAATGAGGAAAAGGTTTATGCCTAAGCTTAGCATCGACGATCTTCATCTTAAGAACAAGCGGGTGCTGACCAGGGTGGATTTCAACGTTCCTCTGGACGAAAACCTAAAGATAACCGATGACCATCGAATTCGAGCCGCCTTGCCCACTATCGAGAAAATTCTCTCCCAGGGGGGTAAACCCATTCTCATGTCTCACCTGGGTCGGCCCAAAGGGCAGGTACTCCCGGAGATGAGCCTCAAACCAGTGGCTGTGAGGTTAGAGAGACTTCTTGGCCACAAGGTGCTTATGGCTGCGGATTGTGTGGGCGCGTCCGTGGAGGATCTGGTGGCGGGAATGGAGAGGGGACAGGTTGTTCTCCTGGAAAATCTCCGGTTTCACAGGGAGGAGACAGAAAATAACCCTGATTTCGCCCGTCAACTGGCGGTTTTAGGAGATGTATATGTGAACGATGCTTTTGGTACTGCCCATCGAGCACACGCCTCCACCGATGGGGTGACTCGTTTCTTTCATCAGGCCGCCGCTGGCTGTTTGATGAAAAGGGAATTGGACTATCTGGGGAAGGCCTTGGCAGCCCCGGCTCGCCCATTCGTGGCCGTTCTCGGCGGGGCTAAGATATCAGGGAAGATCGAGGTTATCCAGAACTTGATGAACAGCGTGGACGTTTTGCTCATCGGCGGTGGCATGGCCTATACTTTTATGAAGGCCAGCGGTTACCAGATCGGCAGATCCCTGCTGGAAGCGGACAAGGTGCCTTTGGCTGAGAATATCCTCCGGAAGGCCAGGGATCTGAACCTGGATTTTCAGTTGCCCGTGGATTGCATCGTGGCCAGGGAGATTGACCAGGATGCCGAGAGTATGGTGGTGAGGGCGGATGAAATTCCCGCGGGCTGGTGTGGCGTGGATATCGGACCGGAGACCATGGAGTTGTTCGACAAGAAGATCACTGCTGGAAAAACCGTCGTGTGGAACGGCCCCATGGGAGTTTTCGAGATCGAGAAATTCGCCAGAGGCACGCGCGCTATTGCTGAAGCACTGGTCAAGCTGACCGAATCCGGGGGGGTCACCATTGTGGGGGGAGGGGATTCGGCCGCCGCTCTGGCCCAGGCAGGTCTTGAGGGTCGTTTAAGCCATATATCCACGGGAGGTGGTGCTTCCCTGGAATTTCTGGGGGGCAAAGTCCTGCCAGGAGTCGAGGTTCTCACCGAGAAAGGTTGATGCTGCGCAAGGGAGGAAAGATGCGCCGGGTCATTATCGCTGGCAATTGGAAGATGAATAAAACGAGCACCGAGGCCGTTCAGCTGGTGAAGGAACTGTTAAGCAAGATCTCCGATGTGAAAGACGTGGACATGGTTGTCTGCCCGCCCTTTACGAGCTTAGAGTCGGTGGCCTGGGTTTTGGGAGAGGGTTCGGTAAAGATCGGAGCTCAAAATATGCACTGGTCGGAGGGAGGGGCCTACACCGGCGAGGTATCGGCTAAAATGCTCTTGACAATAGGCTGCCAATATGTTATTTTGGGACATTCGGAGAGAAGAGCTCTTTTCGGAGAATCTAACGCCGATGTCAACAAGAAGCTAAGGGCAGCGCTGGCCACGTCCTTAATTCCCATTGTCTGCGTCGGCGAGAAACTGGAGGAGCGGGAAAAAGGTCAGACAGAACACATTGTTCGGGATCATGTTCTGGGTGCCTTTGAGGGTTTTTCTGCTGCGCAGCTCCGGCGGGTGATTTTGGCCTATGAGCCTGTTTGGGCCATCGGGACGGGGAAGACCGCATCGCCGGAACAGGCCAATGAGGTTCATGCTTTTATAAGAAATGTCCTCGAGGACAAATTCGGTGAGCTCCTGGCTAAAAGTATTAGAATTCAGTATGGCGGCAGCGTGAAACCGGAAAATGCCGCCTCCCTGTTGAGTCAACCTGAGATCGATGGAGCTCTGGTCGGAGGAGCCAGTCTGGATGCTGAATCCTTCAGCCGAATTATCAAAGCCGTAACTTAGGGGAAATTCAATGTACGCTTTTTTGATCATTCTCCACGTTTTAATAGCCCTGGCCTTGATCGTTGCCGTTTTGTTACAATCGGGAAAAGGAACAGGTCTGGCGGGAGCTTTTGGAGGCGGTGGCGGTGCCATGGGGGCTGTTTTCGGGGGCCGAGGAGCAGCCACGTTTCTCAGTAAGCTCACCACAATTTTTGCCGTTGCTTTCTTCCTCAGTTGTTTGGGGCACAGCCTGCTGGTCTCTCGCAGGTTTGTTTCCACCACCAGCAGCGTGCTTCAGCAGGATGTCGAGCGTCAACCACAGCAGACTCAGACTGCAGTTCCTTTGGTTCCACTGACTCCGCCTCCCGTTCAACAATCGACCGGGGAGACTGAGAAGGGCACGGCGCCCGCGCCTTCGCCGGAAGATGCTGGTGGCCAGTGATTGTCTGTGGGTGTGCCGAAGTGGTGGAATTTTGGTAGACACGCTGTCTTGAGGGGGCAGTGGGTGAACGCCCGTGCGGGTTCGAGTCCCGCCTTCGGCACCATAAATTCCCAGCACTGAGACAAAGTCTCGTTTCAGTGCTTTTTTCGTTACTCGTCAGGGCGGGTACTTGTTTAATATAAATGTGTTAAGTGGTTGTCAGGAAAAGATACATTTGTAAAACCTAGAAGAGTAAGGACTTAAGGGCGTAGAGAACTAATATTGTCGGGAAAATTGACACTAGAACGCCGATTTCTGATTTTTTACCCTTTTCCAAAGAATGATATTGGATGCTGAAGAAGCTCATAACATCATATATAACAGTGTCCTACGTACATACTTGCCCGGGCAGGAGTGGGATGTCCAGTCGTTGGCATAACTATTGCTTTTGTAGGTAATTTGAATGCGCATATGGTGAGTAATTCGAATACATCATTAGAAAAAAAGGAGGATGTGATGAAGAGGTCGTGGTTAATCTTGGTGCCAATTTTGGTGGTGATGTTGAGCACCAACTCCGCTTTTGGCCTGCAGTTGATCACCAACGGCAATTTCGAAACAGGGTGGCTGGCCGGCTGGAGCATCGGTGGGACGACATTCCCCTTCGGTCTGCCTGGAGCGATTCCCCACTTCAATACCTGGGGAGATCCCGGACTTGGTTGTAAGGTCGCCCTGGTGGCTCCCCCGACTATCTTTGGCATCCAGGCTTTAGGCACGGCTATTCTCTACCAGAGCTTCGTCGTTCCAGGTGCCATGTCAGATGTTTACGTGGATTTTCAGTATCTGCCGTGGAGCTGGGATTGCATTAACTATGACTATATTAGGATTGGCATGCAGTACGATACTGGTGGCGGTTCTGCCTTCGACGAATATGTGTACTGGGGAGGGGTGGATTGGGGCGGATACGAGTCCCCTGGTTGGCAGAGTTTTAGCAAGCACTATGACATCAGCGGGATCACGGGTCCCATAGCCTGCTCGATCGCCTTTGGGGTGACCACCACTGAAGATATTGTGTTCCCCACCGGGCTCTTTGTGGATAACGTGTCCGTGGAGGCCGTGCCCGAGCCGGCCACCTTGCTGCTGTTGGGAAGCGGTCTGTTGGGAATGGGGGCCTTTGGCGCCGTTCGCCGGCGTAAAAAATAGGTTTTGCCGGTCCACTCGAATCGAAAAAGGGGAGCTTATCTCCCCTTTTTTTATATGTTGGGTTTGTTTCCACGAGGTCCCTTCCCGAGATGTCATGTCCTCCCTTGCTCTCCCGGCTGTTTGCCCAATACCCAAAAGGTGCTGATTGTCCAAGCGTCTCGGTGGATCCGACGGGTCCGGCCACGGAGAATTTTCTTGACTGATCTGACATGCCGTGGTTATACTGAGTATGAGGCGGGAGTGGCTTTTCTTCCCATAAAAGCGGAACTTCCAGAAGTCTTTTCCAAAGTAGGCGTTGAGATGGGAAGATGTTTTTTTTGGGGAGGCCATCAGATGGGCAGATAGTCCGGGAGATTGGCCGCATGATCAACATCCGGCGCAAAACTCGCAAAAAAGCGGAAAATTGGGCACAAGAGACAGCGCCCTCTTACATAAGGTTATATCGGAGCGGGGAGTTAACCGCCAGGGCCTGGCGGGCTCAACAGATCATGGAGAACTGCCGTCTGTGTCCCCGGGCCTGCGGCGTCCATCGCCTGTCCGGAGAACTGGGATTCTGCCGGTCCGAGGCTCAGCCGCGGGTCTACAAATACAAGGTTCATTTTGGAGAGGAGCCGCCTATTTCCGGGAAGAGGGGGTCCGGGATCATCTTTTTCTCCTGCTGTACTCTCCGATGCACCTACTGTCAGAACGCACCCATGAGCCACCAGGGACGGGGATATTCCGTTTCCCCTGAGCGGCTGGCTAAGATAATGCTGGCCCTGCAACATAGTGGCTGTCACAACCTCAATTTGGTGACACCGTCCCATTTCCTGCCCGGCATCCTTCAGGCTCTCAATCTGGCTGTGGGGGAAGGATTTGTCCTGCCCATCGTCTACAACACCAGCGGATATGAGACCCTGGAGGTGCTGAACCTGCTCGACGGCATCGTGGACATTTATCTCCCGGACATGAAATACGGCAATGCGGATGTGGCCAGGAGGTACTCTTCGGCGCCCGATTATCCCCGTGTTAACCGGGCGGCCGTCCGGGAGATGTACCGTCAGGTGGCCGATCTGTTGGTCGATGATAGTGGGGTGGCTATCCGCGGGCTGCTTATCCGCCATCTGGTTTTGCCCAATGGTCTGGCGGGCACAGGAAAGGTGATGCGCTTTATCGGTCAGGAGATTTCCCGTCGAGTCCACGTTAGCCTGATGAGCCAGTACATTCCCCTCTGGTCCGCCAGGGAAGACCCTTTGCTGAGCCGCCCTATATCCCAAACAGAGTATGGACAGGCCCTGGATGAACTGGAAAAAGCGGGGTTGGTGAGGGGGTGGATTCAGGAGCTTGCCGAGAAAAGCCTGGATTCATGAACAGGTTAACAGGATTTTTTCGTCTATGTTGCTGTATCGCCGACAACTTACTTATTATATCTGGACCGATAAAGTTGGCCGGAAATAAGAGTGCGCAAGCCTTCCCCGAAGCTATACTGATTGAGAGCGGCGGTGTTCAACTTCCTGATCCTGATGGCCCCAGCGACCATATCCGGCTTCGTTCTCAAAAGGTCGTTCCGCTAAACAAGCTTATCCCTCATCGTGCTCGTCCTTGATATCCCCGACGATCTCCTCTAGCAAATCCTCCATGGTGACGATCCCGATCACCCACCCTCTTTCACCCATCACCAGAGCCATGTGTTCCCGTTTCCTCTGTAACTGAAGAAAAAGCCACTCGATGCTGGTCTCCTGTTTCACCCTCGAGAGAGGGTAAATGAGCTTTTTCAAGGGCGTGTTTCTCCTGGCGCCCAGGAGATGGTTGATATCCACCACGCCCACGATGTTGTTTAGCTCCCCGCTATAGATAAGAATTCGCGAGAACCCCTCTTTTTGGATCATCTCCGCAATCTGGGGAGGGGAGCTTTTCAAATCGGCAGCGACGGCTTTATCCAGGGGTACCATCACCTCCTGAACCGTGGTCTCGGCGAAGTCGAAGATCTGGTGGACGATAAACTGTTCCTGTTTTTCGATAAACCCGTATCGGTGACTTTCGCTGGTCAAAAAACGCAATTCCTCCCGGCTGACGAAGGGGATCTTTCGACCCTTAGCACAGGGTTCTCTTTTGAAGAGCAGGTGGGAAAGGCCGGTGGCGGCCAAAACAATGGGGGAAAGGAGCAAATAGCTGATTTTCACTCCTGGGGCCAGCAGCAAGACCAGCAGGTCCGCATGGATCCGGGACAAGTTCTTAGGCACGATCTCGGCAAAGACGAGCACCAACAGGGTCATGACCACCGTTTGCAGAAGTACCCCCAGGTTGGTGCTGCTGCCCAGAATTTGGCCGGCCAGCTTGGTTGCCACCACAGATCCCCCGACGATAGCCAGGTTGGTTCCCACCAGGGTGGTGCCCAAGAACTTCTGCGGGCTATTCAGCAGAGACTCGACGATGAGAGCCCGTTTGTTCCCTTTCTCCACCAGGTGGCGTAGCCGGATCCGGTCGGCACAAATCAGGGCCGTCTCGGCTCCGGAGAAAAAGGCCGCTGCGGCGAGGCAGATGATGATGATGAGAAAAGCCACCAGAATGGACACTTCAGCGTCTCCGAAAAGGTGATGGGCGACGGGGTTTTCTCCGTCTGCCCTTTCTGATTCGCAGGGCGATGATCCTGTTGAGGTCGGCCTTCAGCACCTTGAAGCCCAGGCC
>DAOVRJ010000038.1 GCA_030628225.1 Candidatus Zixiibacteriota bacterium
ATACCCTCTGATGTGGCCCCCAATGCAAAATGAAAAATGCAGAGTGAAAATTTCAAATTGATCTTGTACTGACTACTTGCTCACCAATTATCTTAAGGGTTTGACTCTCATTTTGCATTTTTCACTTTTCACTTTGCATTTTTCAATGCGCCATTTCCAGAATGGCGGGCACCGGCTGGCTATGCCCCGGGACAAGCCCGGGGCATGCCGTCCTCACTCTTCCGTTCGGCCGGCCGCCAGCCTCGCTGTCTTTCGCTACCCCCTCTGCGGGACGACTTGGGAATAGCTATCAGTTGAGGTCTGTGGCCGTAGAGACACAGCCCTACCTTATGCCCATGTGTAGGGGCGGGTTTCAAACCCGCCCCTACTCGTCTGTCGAAGTCTGTCGAAGCTCGAAGCTGGAAAACAGACGAAAAGAACTCGTAGGTTGGGTTGAGGAACGAAACCCAACAAAAAACTAATATTCTGAACCTTTGCCAGATCCAAAAGACATGTCGGTAGAACAGGCGTCTCGCCTGTTCAATTTTCCGCAGGGGCAGGAGCCCCTGCGGGGCAAAAGGCTGGAGAAGTATTGTCATGCCTGCGTATGCAGGCATCTCCGAACAATTCCTTTCCCTACTCGATTGGCCATGAAGGAATCAACTCGTCTATCGCGGTCATCAAACGAATTGTTTCCTTAAGAGCAACGACGATTTTCTGGTAGTGCATCAGATCATCAAAAGACAGCTTGCGACTCTTGCGGTCCTTAAGCCATTTTTGTAGCACCTGGTAGCCACCGATCTGAAATTCCCACACCTCAGGCTCAATCCCTTCAAAATACTGAGTTTTGTTGATGAATACTCGGCCTGGAACAGCTTTGCCAGACTCAGTCTGACGCGGCTCGGTGTAGCGAACTTTCTCTACCTCATTGGAGCCGGTTTCGGGAAAGCTGGTGATGAGCTTGTCGAGCTTGGGAGATTCCATCAGGTGCAGGGCGATCAGTTCTTCGCCCTTGTTTGCCAACTTCTTGAATAGATTCAGGTTCGAAGTCAAAGGCAGCCGCGGGAAGTCGATTTTAAGGAGCTCGGCATACCGTTCCCGGTAGGTGGGGGAGTGGAAGACGGCGTAGGCATAGTGGAGGATATCCTCTGGCCCAAAGGTCTTTTTCAAGTCCCCCTTACCGTCTGGCACGAAATCGAGACTAAGTTTTTCTTTGACGGTAGCAATGAACTTGGATGAGAGATTGGGCTCACGGGTTACTTCTTCCGTAGCGAGGAAGGTACCCGCGGTGTCTTCGGGGGTGGTGTAGAGGTAGAGCGGGAAATAGTAATTGTACTCCCGAGTATGGAGAGATATAGCATTACCGTCGCCAATGAACTTTGTAGCGTAGATATGCCTGAATCCAGCCTCTCTTTGCTGGCGACAAGTGACTAGAGCAAGGTTTTCTCGTAGCATATGCCTCATTACTTCAAAGCGAGAACGTTCGATAACTGCGTCATAATAGAAGATTGCTCGAATGTCAAAAGGTCTGTAAAAACAACAGGTGAAACATTTTTGCCAGTCTTTGTTTTTTCCCAGGATCTCACGGGCCCGGGTCACGGTCCAACCTTTTTTGTCCTTCAGCCCGAATCGTTCTCGTACTTCATCATATGAAAAGGTCTTATCTTGAAAAGCAGCAATTCGTGACCGCAAATGATCTTCCTCAAAGTCAATGACGAAATGGTCACGATGAGTTTTAATACCACTTGAGTTAATCGGGAAAATATCCGTAACGCTCCATCCCTTCCCGTATTCTTTCTGCAAATCAAATGCCTTGGGTACAAAGAAGAAGTAAGGAGAATCCAGTTCAAGTGTTTGCCATTCAGTAGTGCTGACGTCATCCTCTAGCAGATAGCGATACTTCCCCACTCTCAAGCCCCAGAGGTCGGCGTGCTTAACCTTGGCTGGACTGTTGCCCTCCGGTGTTTTCACAAAAAGAGCAATCGCCACTCCCTGCCGGATGTCGAAGACATTCTCATCTGGCCCTCCATCGGGTGTAGTTTCTCCCATCAGTGCGTTACCATGCAAGTTTAGCACATAGATCTCATCGAAAGTCTTCAGCAATTCCTCCCTCATTCCACGATGGATCAGCCCAGAAAGGTACGAATGGTTGGTAATCATTCCGATTACACCGTAACCAGTGCGTTCTATACGATCATGAGCGAAGCGGATGAACTTGATGTAGTCGTCGGACAAAGGCTGGATGTTGCGTTCGCCTCGGACAGCGGTTTTGTAACGATCCATCAGTTGCTTGATGTGCTTGCCCTTATTGGCCGAGCTGACCGAATATGGTGGATTGCCTAAAACCACCATGATGGGTTTGTCCCGCTTGACCTCTGCTGCAGCGTTGGCTTCATCTGTGATGAATCTGGCAAAACCCAGCATTTCTGTTTTGGTGATTGCTTCCTCTAATGAATTGGTCAAGTAGATACCCAGACGCTGGTCACCGGCAAAGTCGTAGCCCGTTTCCTGGAGTTGAATGCCAAGTTTCATATGAGCCACAGCGTAGGGGGCCATTAGAAGCTCGAAGCCGAAGATGCGGGGAAGGAGATACTTCTCCACGTACTCGTTCCAGGCTCCTCCCTGTTCCATCTCCATCAAGGTGTCGTGGATTTGCTGAATGACGAAGTAGAGAAATGTAGCTGTGCCGACTGCCGGATCAAGGATGAATGTTTTCATGTCCGCCAAGCCTAATGGACGGTTGAAGCGATTCTTGAGTATATGATCGATGGAACGAACGATGTAGGATACTACCGGCTCGGGGGTATAATAGACGCCACGTTTAACTCTCTCCTTCGGATTATAAGCGGCAAGAAATGTTTCGTAGAAATGGATTACCGGATCTTGCTGTCGCGTGCGCTTCCCGAAATCCCGCAAGATCTCCGCCATGTCCGCCCGAGCCAGAAGGTAAGCAAGATTGTCCACCTGCCAGGCAATGCGATCATCCAGGTCCGGGCCGGCGATTTCATTGAACAGCCTGCGCAGAAAGGGATTGGTTTTGGGCAGATTCCAGGCTGCCTTCTCTCGGGTAAAGGATTGCCCTGTGGGAACACGGAGACGGGCGGCAAATAGGCCATAAGCGATGGTCTGGGCGTACATGTCGGCAAACTGGGCCGGTGTCAGTTCGGGAATCAACGCCTCTCGGAAAGCTTTCAATTGGGTGTGCAGCGCGCCCTCTTCGCTCTCGCACTTGAAGGTTTCTTCGATGAGATTGCAGATCATGCGGGCTAAAGCGGCCATCCGCTGAGCTAATTCTTTCGGAGTGCCAACGGTAGGAACTTCCTCGGCGAAGAACTTCTGTAGCAGATCGTGGACTTCCTCAATGCCGTTTTTGGATCGCTTGATCTTTCCATCCCTGGTGACGGTTGCCAGTCGAGCAGTTTGGCGATGTTCGCCCCACACGTACCATCGGAATTCGAGATAATCGGTTAGGATCAGGTTGTGCAGACCATCACGGTAGCGAGCCAATTGCTCGGATCGCTCCTCTTTGTCCAGATTTATGCCGATGTCTTTCGCCTCGATACTGCCGATGGGTGTATTAGCGCGGGTGAGGATGTAATCTGGTGCGCCGCACTCAACGCGCTTGGGCTCATTAGTGGCCAGGACTCCGTCGCCTATGGCCTCCAACAAGGTCTTCAGGGCAGGACGATGAGTGTGCTCCGTCGCCGCGCCTGTGGAGAGGTTTTTCTGAAGGTTTTTTATATACTCGTTAAAATGACTGATATTATCCATCGCTCACTCTCGCCGATGGGGAATTCATAACTAAATGGCACCAGCTCTATTATCTTCCAAAGAATGGAGGGGTGGGAAGCATCTAGAATATTGTCATGCCTGCGTATGCAGGCATCTCCGAAAGCAGAACAAGTGAAGCATACGGCCAATGCGGAGATTCCGGCATTCGCCGGAATGACAGAAGAGAAGTTCTCCCAACGCTTCGACAATGTTAACCCAGCATCGAGCTTCGCAGCTCTTCCAGAAGCTCGATGCTAATAAAAACACAGACCGCTTCGATCTCCGTTTCCCGACAACCCGATCCACGTAACGCATATCGAGGCCGATAAACGACAAACGACAGACGTTATGGTCCGCACAACTCCGCTCACTTCATCAACACAACCTTCCGCGTCGCTACCAGCTCCCCGGCCTGCAGACGCACGAAATACACCCCGCTGGCCAACTCACCGGCGTTCCACACCAGCTCGTATTGACCGGCTGTTTGCTCTGCACTCAGCAGAGTGGCGATCTCCTGGCCCAGCAGGTTGTATATCTTCAGGGTCACGTGATTATCCTCAGGCACACAGTAGTGAATGGTCGTAGTTGGATTGAAGGGATTGGGATAGTTCTGGGCCAGCCGGAAATCTCTGGGCTGGCTAGTTATTTCCTCTTCAACCAGGGTTCCCGGGGTTTGGGTGTACTTGATGGTGGTGTATGTGGTTTTGACCTCATGTCCATGACTGGTCGTCGCCCCCACGAAGACGTTGCCCTCGTTGTCCACGGCCATGGCGGAGGCCCAGGTGGTCCACATCTCTGAGCCATTGTAGTAGAGGATCTCCCACTCCTTGGTGCCATCCGGGCTGTATTTGATCGTGCCCAGATCGCTGGCATTCGCTCCAGACATGTCAGCATCCCCGGTGACATAGATGTTCCCAGCCTGGTCGAGGGCCACATCCATGGCATATTCTCCGCAATTGTCCGGATGATGCCATAGTTCCGACCACTGCACGACGCCGGCGGAATTGATCTTGATGGTCATGAAATCGGGGGGGTTAGTCTGACCGGTCACGTAAACGTTCCCCGAGCCATCGACGGCCAGGGCGACGGGCCAGTCGGAATCTACATCTCTGTCGTAACGGCAGACCCATTTCCGCGTGGCCAGGGAATCGTAGTGGTTATATTTGATGGTGGTGAAATCCCGGTCCGTGCCCGAACCATAGCTCGCCCCGGTGACATAGACGTACCCCGAGTCATCTACGGCTATGTCCTCGGCCTGGTCGTCATCATTTCCCGGACCGTTGTAGACGTCAATCCACTTCTGGGTCCCATTGATGTCGTAGCAGATGGTCACCATATCGCCGTCATCATGCTCGCTGATATATCTGTAGATGAGCACGTAGACATTTCCGGAGTCATCCACGGCAACGCCCCGGGGCACGTCATTCGTGGCTCCGGGACCTTCGTAGCGGGCATCCCAGACCTGCCCGCCGGCGGCGTTGTATTTCACCGTGGCCGCGTCATCATCGAGAATGGCGAATGAGGTGCTCGTTCCGGTCACATAGACATTGCCCTGTTTGTCCACGGCGATGTCGGTGGCCTTTTCGTTAAGCAGGACTCCATTATATTGGGAGACCCACTGCTCGACGCCAGCGGAGTTGTACTTGATGGTCACGAAATCCTTGGCATTTAAAGTGAAGATGTCGTTGCCCCATCCGGTCACGTAGATGTATCCCTGGTCGTCGACCGTGATGGCGGTGGCTCTGTCGGCCTCACCAAGATCGTAGCGGGCGTCCCACTGTTGAAGGCCGGCGGAATTGTACTTGACCGTGGCCATATCCGTGTAGTTGCCATTGCTATATCCGGTCACATAGACATTGCCCGAGTTGTCCACGGCGATATCGTTGACCCAGTTGACCATGGAATCCGAGCCCACATAATGCCTGACCCATTCCTCCTGGACGGTGTCGGCCGTCGCGTATCTGGCAAAGCTGGTGCCCTGGGAGGCAATCAAGAGAGTGGGCACAAGCAGGCCGAAAATAGCACAGGTTCTTGCTGTTTTCATATCAAATTCTCCTTTTTGTTTGAGATGCTAAAGTTGTATTGTTTACTCCCAATTCTGGACGATGGTTTCTTTTGGCTTCCAGGTGGGGATTCTCTCGTCCGTGCGTTTTGGCGTTCGCCGGTTTTGGTTCTCATCGGAAATAAACCTCCATTCGGTCAAAGGCCTTATTGATCTCATCTTCAGAAACGCAGAAGGATAACCGCAGATGTCCCTGGCCTGTTGGTCCAAACGCGATTCCCGGCGTGGTGGACACCTTGGCTTCTCTGAGCAGTTTTTTACAGAATGCCGTCGAGTCAGCCTGGCCCTCGGGCAATAAGATCTTAGGGAACATCAAGTAAGAACCACCTGGTTTTTTGTACTCGAAGATGGAGCCGAGTCCGTCAAGACGCCGGCACATCAGATTGCGGGCAGACAGATAGTGCTCACGGAATTCAGCCACACAATCCTGGGGGCCTTTCAGGGCGGCCAGGGCCGCATATTGCGAGACGACCGGCGCACAGATGGCAAAAGGAATATGCGCCTTGAGAATTTGGGGAATCAATTCCTGGTCCGCGTGCAGATAACCAATTCTCCATCCGGTCATGGCATATGTTTTTGTGAGTGTGTAACAGCTGACCACGTGCTCTCTCATCTCCGGAACCGAGGCGATGCTAAAATGCCTGTGATCATCGTAGACAAAGTATTCGTATGCCTCGTCGGTAATCACCATCAGGTTATTCTCTAAAACAACCTCGGCTAACTGACGAAGCTGTTCCTCGGAAAAGACGGTGCCGGTTGGATTCGAGGGGGAACAGTACAGAATTGCCTTCGTCCGGTGAGTGATCGCCTTTTTGATGCCGGCGATATCCAGAATAAATCCGTCCTTTTCAATCGTTGGAACGAGAACGGGTTTTCCCGAGGCGATGATCACCTGACGAATGTGGGTAGAATAGGTTGGTGATGGTAAGATGACCTCGTCACCGGGATCGATCAGGGCCATGATCGCAGCGGACAATCCTTCCACGGCGCCGACGGTTACCAGTATCTGGGAAACATCAGCATCGAGATCGTTGTCTCTCTTTAGCTTCTTGACGATCTCTTTTCGCAGTTCCGGCAGACCTGAAGCTTCTGAATATCCGCCGACCAGTCCGTTCTGGATGGCAGAGATCGCCGCGTTTTTGATGTGCTCCGGCGTGTCAGAGGTCGGTTTCGCCCAGGATAGAAATGCCACATCCTCTATTTCTTTCGACAATCTGGTCATCTCATGGATGGCGGATTTTTGTATTTGCTTGACTCTATCCGATATTCTCGGGGTATTTTTCATCCTACTTCTTTTTTCCATGTAGCTTATCCCCCTCGGTGACGCCCTGTGGATTTGACGAACGTATCCACCGTGAACGGAAGATGTTCAGTGGCTGATAGATGTTTTGTTATGAGAAATTATTTCTCTACTTCAACGACGAGCCTTGGACATAATCCATCCGCTATCCCTTTATCTTCTCAGTCCAGATACGAGTCGATGACCCGCCAGTAGATCGCTCCCCCCTTGGATACTCCATACTCCAGCAGCATCCAGCCGGCGATGTGCCCGTCCTCGAAGTAGGCCAGGACGTATTTTTCGGTCAAGACATGGATCTTCTCCGCAAAGCCGAAGGCCATGGTGCCGCCCAGAACGCCCTTGTGGGGGATAAGCTGGGGATGATTCTGCAGGTCGGCGACCAGATCCGCCACGGGGTTCTCCAACCCCTTCTTCTGCAGCTCCTCTATTTCCCAGGGTAATAGTCCCGGCTGGTTCAGGGCTCGCTGCTCGTATTCTGTGCACCGGTTTTGCAGGTCCGTCACCTGCGCTGTTAGTGCCTCGTTTTCAGCCAGCATCTCCCGCAGGTCTGCGCGCTGAGAGGCGCTTTTGACCAGCAGCACGATGGACAGCAGGATGGCTGCGGCCATCACCGCCAGCCACCAGATGGCCTCGATGCGCAAGGATCTCTTGGAAGCGGGCATGATTTCACCTCCATCTTGGGGTTTCAAGTTCTGGTCGGCGACACTTCCTGGTTTGCAAAGCCGTCAGCCGGTGCCCGGGGCGTCTCGTTGCCGGCGGCGCTTTGGTGATGCTGTTTTTCCGGCAGGCCACGCTTCAGATCACTCCTACTTGCGCAGCGAGCGGAGCACGGGTAGATCAAACTCATATCCGCCCAGCTCGTCGTGCGGTGTCTCCAGGATGAAGGGCAGGCCGCGCAGCAGGGGATGATTGACGATGTTCCGGAAACCCTCCAGGCCGATCTGGCCCTTGCCGATGTGCTCGTGACGGTCGGAGTGAGAGCCAAGGGCCGTTTTGGAGTCGTTAGCGTGGATAACCTGCAGGTGTTCGATGCCGATGCAGCGGTCCAGCTCGGCCAGCGTTTTTGCCAGCCCCTGTGCGGTGGCCAGGTCATAACCGGCCTCAAAGGCGTGGGCGGTGTCCAGACAGATCCCCAGCCGGCCGGGCATATCCACGGCCTCGATGATAGCCTGAAGCTGTTCGAAAGTGTGCCCCATAGAGTTGGCCGAGCCGGAGGTGTTTTCCAACAGCACCAGCACTTCGGAATTATGCTGAGTGAGAATTTGCCGCAGGGCCGATGAGATCTGAGCCAGTCCCATCTCCTGGCCGCTTCCCTTGTGACTGCCCACGTGGCTGACGAAAAAGTCCGCCTCAATGCTGGCTGCCCGGGCGAGGTCGGCAGTGAACTCGGCGGTGGACCTGGCGTGCAGCTGGGGGTCTGGCGTGCACAGATTGACCAGGTAGGGGATGTGCACCACCACCGGATCGATGCCCGCGTTCTGTCGTCTTTGGCGGAATTCAATGACATCCTCCTCGGCAAGCTCTTTGGCCCGCCAGCTCCGCGGCGAGCGGGAGAAGATCTGCATGCAGTCGCAGCCATAGCTGATGGCTCGATCCACGGATTCGTAGATGTGCCCGGCGATGGACACGTGCGCTCCGACGCGCATGGGGGATTCTTCCATCAGCTCTTTGAACTCGGGAAAAGGTTCCAGTAAAGCCTCGCTGGACCCCGTGCCCCGTTCTAGCTCATTTGGTTCTTCGAGGAAGTTGTCCTTTGAGTTCTTCATGGCTTTTGTGTTTTTCAACAGTGAGATAGTTTATGGAGACGGGCGTATTCCTCGCCCAGGATCTTCCACACCCGTTCAGGGTCTTTCGACCTGAGCCAGGCCATGTAGCCGGTTCCCCGGTAGCTCCAGGCGGCGATATTTCGTATGCCCGCCCCATAAGCGGTGCGGATGGCCGTGCGGATGTACTCTTCCGTCTCCGGGGTGATCAGAAAATTCTGCACCCAGATCTGGCCCTCCTTGCCATGTTCTCTGGCCAGCTTGACGATCTTCTCAGCATAGTTTGCCACGAAAGGTTCCACCGCTATCTTTTTCGACCACCAGTAAGGGTCGGTGCCCAGAATATCCAGCGTCTCGATGCTGGCCAGCCGGTTCCACAGGGCCAGCTCTTTTTCTTCGTCCTCCTGGTCGGGCAAAAAACAGACGGCGTTTTTGCATCCCTCTGATCTGGCCAGATGGCAGAGCTCTTCCAGGAAGTCCATCACGGAGTCGTGGCGAAAGCGGCGCACCTCATCGGTGAGCTCCCCGGGCAGAGGATAGCCGAACTGCTGCCGAAACTTATGTCCACAGGCATCACAGCGGCAGGCCCACGGCGCATCTTTTCCTTTTGCATCGGCCTTGATGAAGTGCGGCTCGTCCCAGAACAGCACGTCTGCCCCCATCTGGACGGCTGATCGGGTCCAGTGACTCATATACTCCCGGAAGGCCGGCTGGTTGAAGCAGGCTGCCGGGAGAGAGCTGCCGTCGGAGAGGATCTGCCGGGCCGGCAGATGTTCCGAGGCGAAGCGGGAATATGCCTCCCCGCCGAACACCCGGCCCACGCCCCAGGGATCCAGCCAGACCTCCAGGCCGGCCTGGTGGGAGATCTTCACGATCTGTTTGATGGTGCCGTGGTAATATTGCAGATCGTTCTCCGAGCAGGTGTGAACCACGAAGGTGCAGTGGTTTCCGGCGATCTCCGCCATATCCTCCTCGACGTGCCGGGGAATTCTGTTGCCATAGTAGCTAACGCCGGTTTTCATGGGATCTGCTCACCTCTGGCAACGGCCGCCGTGTCTTCGGGGGCGAACTGTTCCTGCGCATCCGGGAAAGCGATGGTCCATTTCTCACCCTCACGTTCCCACCAGGCCAGACACCCGGTTTTCTCTGCATCCTCGGGCATTGCCCCCTCACTCAGCTCTGAGATGGCAGGCAGCAGAGCGATCTCGCCGTCGGCCACCTTCTCCACCATCGCCGGCAGGGCCACGACGCCCAGGTCCACCAGCTTCCGGTAGGCTCCCTCGGTCTCATTCGGTTCCTTTTGAGCCTTCCACTCCTGATAGAGCCTCTCGAACTCCTCCGGGGTCTCCTGGATTTTTTCCCGCCACCATCTGAGCCACAGGATGTTGATATCCGGATGGCTTTTGCCCGGCGCGATGTCCGGGAATTCCTCCACCATCCAGAGGAGCTGGCCGTCGATCTCCTCCTGCCGGACATGGAACTTCTTCTTGGTGATGGCCATCAGGGCGTGATGCAGCAGGCGTCCCTCGATGGGAGCTTCCTCGATCCTCTCCATGAGGTAGGGCAGGGTAGGGATGCCCAGCCGGATGATCTGTTGGAAGGGCTCATTGTTCACGAAGACATCGCCCCGGGAGTGTCGCCACACCTCCGGACGCTGGCAGTACTTGAGCCAGGCCTGGTGCTTTTCCTGGAAGAGAGCTCTCGTTGAGTCTGGTGTGCTTTCCACCTCCTGCGCACAGGGTGGCGAGCTGACCATGACAACCAGAATGAACAGCCAGCAGAAGAGCCATCGTCCAAACATCTGCCATTGTGTCGGTTTTATGTGCATTTTATGATTTCCAACAGGTCAGTTTGTGTTCACACCAGTGGCACATCTTGAAATCGCCGGAGACGATGATGATCCGGCCGTATCTGGGACAATGCCCTTTATTCTTTTACGCTAAGAGCCAACCCTCAACCTTCTTGACACTGATTCCGGAGAACGATGCTGCTTTTTAACCTCTTCGCTCATCTGCGCGCTTTTTCGACATCTCTTTCCCAGACGATTGCCAAGAAATATCAAACCTTCCTCTCGACTGCCCAAACAATATCACACTCATGGGGAAATGTCAAGGGAAAATCCGTTTTTCCGCTTATCGGGAGAACAGAATTGTGTTGACCACATGGGGAAAATGTGGTAAATTAAGCAGAGAATTTACCAGTCATTCCCTGCTTTTGAGGATTTTAGAGATGAGCAAAACCATTTTTAACGAGATAAAAAAATTGGTCACGGAACAGCGCAACCCGGCCACCATGGATATCGACACCAAGTCGGCCCTGGAGATCGTCCAGTTGATCAATGCCCAGGACCACAAGATCGCCCCCGTGGTCAAGGAGGAGCTGCCCTATGTCGCCCGGGCGGTGGAGATCATCGTCGAGGCCTTCAAGAAAGGGGGCCGGCTGATCTACATAGGGGCCGGCACCAGCGGACGGTTGGGGGTCCTGGATGCCTCCGAGTGTCCGCCCACCTTCGGGGTTCCGCCGGAGATGGTCCAGGGGATCATCGCCGGGGGCTACGGAGCCCTGGTGCGGGCCGTGGAGGGGGCGGAGGACCTGGCCGAGGATGCTGCCCGGGATCTGGCGGAGCGGGAGGTGACCGATAAAGATGTGATCTGCGGCCTGGCCGCCAGCCGGCGCACTCCCTATGTGGTGGCGGCGGTCAAGAGAGCCCACCAGATCGGGGCCAGGACCCTCTACATCACCTGCACGCCCCGGTCGGAGATCAACTTTCCGGTGGACGTGGCCATCTGCCCGGTGGTGGGGCCCGAGGTGGTCATGGGCTCCACCCGGATGAAGTCGGCCACCGCCCAGAAGATGGTCCTGAACATGCTGACCACCGCCGCCATGATACGGCTGGGCAAGGTCTACGGCAATATGATGGTGGACCTGCAGATGACCAGCAAGAAGCTCCAGGAGCGCTCCAAATGGGTGGTGATGATGGTCACCGGCGTCGATTACGAGAAAGCCGCCCAGGTGCTGGCAGAGGCCCGGGGACATGTGAAGACGGCCATCGTCATGATCCTGGCCAAGATGGATGCCCATGAGGCCCGGGAGAGGCTTCAGGCCTCCGATGGCTTCGTCCGGGGGGCCATCGGGGGGGTGGAGAAATGAGGGTCGAGGTGCGAGAGGGCCGTCCTCATTTGATGGTGCGCATTGCCATTGTGCAGGGTGAGGAGAGCGTTCGCTTTGAGGCTGATGGATCATTCACCGTGGAAGACGATTGTCACAACAAGAAGACGGAGGGAAAACCCGGTGAGGTCTGGGAGGTGCGGCTGAAAGACGGTCAGGCGGCTAGCTTTGCCCATTACGTGCGCAGCGATCTTTTAACGGACGATGGCGAAGCAAACCAGGTGTTGAAAGAGCGGCAGAGCCAGGATCCTTGCGCACATCTGCTGTGTGTTGGGCAGCGGGTGGAACACCGGGAGAAGGTGATCCTGGACAACCGGGAGTACTGGGTATGCATGGGGCCATATGTTTCAGAGGAGGAAGCTGGAGAGGTCAGGGTCAGGTCGGAGCTGGGGAAGACCGCCCTGGTGCTTCCGGAGATGACCGGCGTGCCCTGCGGTCACATAGAGGTGCTGGGTCCCGACGGCATGGTTCGGTGTCTGGGCCGGTGGGTGCGGGTGCAGACGGTCGATTCCGGCCAGATCATCCTGCACGACACGCCTGTGGGCCGCGACTTTCACTGGCAGCACCGGGAGAAGCTGTCCTACAGGGGGACCGTGGAATTTTTTGTGGGCAATGATGGCAAGTTGCTGGTCGTCAACGAGCTGCCCCTTGAGGAGTATCTGGTCAGCGTCAATTCCTCGGAGATGGACGCCCGCTGTCCCCTGGAGCTGCTCAAGGCTCAGACCGTGGCCGCCCGGGCTACCATCCTGGCCACGGCGGGAAAACACCATCGGCAGGAGCCCTTTGATCTGTGCAATGGCGACCACTGCCAGTGCTACTATGGGGTGGTGCGGGAGGGGCCGGCATCGCGGCAGGCTGTGGAGGAGACCCGGGGAGAGATCCTGGTCTCCGACGGCCAGGTCTGTGACGCCCGTTACTCAAAGGTGTGTGGGGGGATCATGGAGGCCAACGAGTATGTTTGGCCCGGGGAGCCCATTCCCTACATGCGCTCCGGGGTCGACGCTCCATCCCCCCGGGCGGCGGAGGGGTTTTATCCCATCTCCACCGAGGAAAAGGCCCGGGAGTGGATCATGACCACGCCGCAGGCATACTGCAACCCGGATGCGCTCGACCTGCCCGACTACCTGGCCTACGCACGGGACTACTTCCGCTGGCAGGTCTCATATGGCCGGGAGGAGCTGGAGGAGATCATCGCCGGAAAAAGCGGTTGTAAGATCGGCACCCTGCTGAGGTTGGAACCCCAGGTCAGGGGAGAATCAGGCCGCATTTCTCAACTGGCGGTGGTTGGCCAGGATGGTATCCTGGTGCTGGAAAAGGAGTTGGAAATCCGCCGGGTCCTGTCCGAATCTCACCTGTTCAGCTCCTGTTTCGTTGTCGATTACGATAGAGACTCACGGGGCAGGATCGAAACCGTCACCCTGCGTGGGGCTGGCTGGGGTCACGGGGTGGGATTGTGTCAGGTGGGGGCCACCATGATGGCCGTGCGGGGGAAGAGATACGACCAGATCCTGGCCCATTATTACCGGGGAAGCGCTCTGCAGAAGATCGTATAAGTTCTGGAGCTCCAGGAGAAAACATGGCGGAGG
>DAOVRJ010000095.1 GCA_030628225.1 Candidatus Zixiibacteriota bacterium
CTGTTGAGCAGCTTGTTCGTATTCAGCCACCAGTTCCAGGGCTCTTTGATCGGTGTAGGCCCGGCTGGAGGACGAGACCAACTTGGCCAGAGGGATGCCGATATCGGGGTGAATTTGGCGATAGAGCCAGATGTTCAGGGGGTGCCGCAGGATCTTCTTCAAGATGCGGTATCCTTTGTCTTTTCCGGCCAGCCCATCGCCATGGGCCACGAAGAGCTTTAATCCCTGATGTTCCACCGCCATGGGCCCTGGGGAAACCTCCATGCCCACCTCTCGGGTAAAGAAATCTCCCAGCCAAAAATCGTGGTTTCCGGCCACGTAGATGACTCGCGTTCCCTGTCGAACCAGAGCGGCCAGCTGGTGAAGGACCCGGTGGTGCCAGGCCGGAACAGCTTGTTTGTATTCGAACCAGAAATCAAAAAGATCTCCCACCACATACAAGAAGGCGGCATCGTGGGAGATATGACGCAAGAAGGCGATGAGGCGGTCCTCCTTCGCTTTTTCCACCTGGGAATTGTTCTCCCCTAAGTGAGCATCGGAGATGAAATAAACCTTTTGTTTAGCTCCCACCATTTCCCCCTGGATCCTCATTTGCTGTGACTAAGACAAATCAAGGTGTAATATAACCTCGGTTTCCACAAAGGCAATCTTTTTTCCGTATGCCGAAAGAAAACTTTTACCGCCAGGGAGCTCTCGGGCCCTCGGCGGTTTTTTTGTGAACTCTGTGATCAGCCGTGATAAGTGCTGCAAATTCTGTTTCATGGATGAGTTAACCAGGGGATTCCGGGTACTTTATTCCCTTTTTGGGCAATTTGCCTGATCAAACCCCGACCTGATAGTCCCGCAGAGAGACTGTCTGAAGAACCCTCGGTTATATCCTGCTAACTTCAATGAGATAGCAAATTATAGCTGCTGCGGTTATTAAAAAAGATTCTCTGCAAAGATCTGTTTGGCACGTTGTTTGCAGTTTAACGAGATGCTGATGTATTGCTTTTTGCACAATGTGGTTTTTCTCAGATATTACCTTTAACGATCAGTGGGGAGGTGTATCACATGCGAATCAAGAAACAGGTGCTCAGATTTTCGCTGGTCACTCTGAGTGTGGTTCTCCTGTTTTCCGGTTCAGTCTCTGCAAAAATAGGTCTGTTGGGCAACTGTGATTTTGCCATCAACCAGGTCCACCTACCTCCCGAGGATTTTCAGTTCTATTCGGACTGGATAGATCCGCCCAGTTGGATCACCTATGAGGGGGTTCCCATTTCCTCCCATCCGGCCACGCGCCATTTCTGGTTGTTCCTGCAGTTGGGATTTGATGGGATGGACCAGGCAATGGCCCAGGCCGGTGCGGTTTGCCGAGACTTGGAGGAGTTGCTCTCCAGGACTGACGTCCAGGATGATGCTGATCTCAGATTCGTGCTCATCGAGACATTGCTGGAGGATTTTCGCCAGGATGTGATGGACAAAGGAGGCTATTTTGAGGTGATCGTGGAATATGATCCCCAGGCGCCCAACCCCAATCCAATCGCCGATTTTCAGTTGGCCTACCCGGAAGCATTTTACTTTTATCTGCTGGTGGTCTACAACTTAGAGATGCGCGAGGCCACGGACATGATCTGGAGCGATTTCCAGGTGGCCGTGTCCCTGTCATCCTTCACGGCCACGGCCGGTCAGGGTCGGGTGATCCTGGAGTGGACCACCGAAACTGAGAAGCAAAATTTTGGTTTTAATCTTCTGCGTCGATGTTCTGCGGAAGAGCATTTTTCCAGGATCAATGAACAGTTGATCTCCGCCGCCAGCGGAGGCTATTCCGAGGTTCCGCTGTACTATCGCTTTACGGATGACGATGTGTCGGTAGGGATGAACTACGAGTATCAATTAGAGGATATAAACTTACGTGGTGAAAGAACCATTCACGGTACCGTCAAAGCCACGCCCTTGGCTGCTGGAGCCATTCCCAAGAAATTTCGCCTTTTCCAGAACTATCCCAACCCATTTAATGCCAGCACTGAGATCCTCTATCAAATCCCTCAGAGTGTCCACGTGAATCTCAGCATCTTCAATGTTCGTGGTGAGTTGGTTAAAGTTTTGGTGAATGGTATGCAAGAAGTGGGGCAACGACTGGTAAGTTGGGACGGTCGCACCTGGCAAGGCGAGATTGCTGGAAGTGGACTTTACATCTGTAAGCTTCAAGCAGGGGACTACCAAGAGACGATGAAGATGGTTCTGCTCCGCTGAGATTACCACCAGCAGGTTTCATTGAGCCACCGAGATCCTCTGGATCCGGTGGCTTTTTCTTTGTTCAACCTTTCAGAATCATATCTGAACAGCGTGTTTTTTGCGTTATGGAACGATGATAAACGGAGAAAAGAAAACTTGACAAGGCTACAATTCGAGCATATTTTAGCGGGTGGAAGTGCCGTAGGTTTCATCCGAGAAGGAGGGGATTGTGGATAAAATCGTCATCGCCGGTGGCAAAAAGCTTTCCGGAACAGTGCAGATCAGCGGAGCCAAAAACGCCGCCCTGCCCATGATGGCGGCCACGATCCTGGCTTCCGGGCAGAGCACCTTGCACAACGTGCCTCATCTGAAGGACGTGAGCACCTTCTCGGATGTGCTCCGCGTTTTGGGAGCGCGAGTTAAAAGGGAAGAACATGGCTTGACCATTGACACTTCGAGCATCGAGCACTTTGAGGCTCCCTACGAGCTGGTGCGGACCATGCGGGCGTCCATTTATGTTCTGGGACCTTTGCTGGCTCGATTCGGTCAGGCCCGAGTTTCTCTGCCCGGTGGCTGCGCGTGGGGTCCCCGTCCGGTGAACCTGCACCTCAAAGCCATGGAGGAGTTGGGGGCTCAGGTAGAAATCCAGCACGGATATATCGTCGCCCACTCAGAAAAGCTCAGCGGTGCCGTCATCGATTTCGACGTGTCAAGCGTGGGGGCCACGGCCAATACCATGATGGCCGCCTGTCTGGCCTCGGGCACCACCGTCATCCGCAATGCTGCCCGGGAGCCGGAGATAGAGGCTTTGGGAGCGATGCTCACCTCCATGGGAGCTTCCATCTCTGGAGTGGGCACCGGCACGGTGGAGATCCGGGGGGTGGAGGGTTTACATGAAGTTCAAGAGAGAGTTATTCCTGACAGAATTGAGGCAGGCACGTATATGGTGGCCACCGCCATAACGGGAGGCGAGGTAACCCTGAAGGGAGTGCGCGTGGACCACATGGGTGCTGTCATCGCCAAGCTGGAGGAAGCTGGGATTGTAATTCGGCAAGAAGGTGAGAACCTGGTGGTGGAGAGAACCTCATCCCTGGCCCCCCTGGACATAACCACCGCGCCATACCCGGGATTTCCAACCGATATGCAAGCTCAGATCATGATCCTGCTCAGCCTGGCCCGAGGCACCAGCGTGATTACGGAGAACATTTTCCCGGACCGGTTTACCCATGTCCCCGAGATCCGTCGGATGGGGGCCAATGTGAAATTGGACGCCAACGTGGCCGTGATTACCGGGGTGAAGGAACTGAGTGGGGCACCCGTGATGGCCTCAGATCTTCGGGCCAGCGCCGCCCTCATTTTGGGGGGTCTGGTGGCTAAGGGAGAAACGGAGGTCCTGCGCATCTATCATATAGATCGAGGCTATGAGCGGATCGGAGAAAAGCTTCGCAGATTGGGTGCCGAAATCCATAGAGTAAGAGAATAAGCCTGGGGCTGCTGTGGATTTCCCGGGAGAGGACGAAAGGCGGTTTTCAGATCAGCATAAAGGTTCTTCTGTTTGCCATTCTGCTGATGGTTTTCGCCGTGGTGACCAAATAACTGCCTGTTGAGGAGTTTTACGTGTTTCGTACAAGAATTACTCTTCTGTTGATTGGCGTACTGGTATTGTCGATGCCCCTTTTCGGCGCTGCCCAGGATTTTGGCAAGAACAAGGTCCAGTACAAGTCCTTCAACTGGTCTTACCTGCAGACCTCCCATTTCGACATCTACTTCTATAAAGGAGAGGAAGATCTGGCTTATTTCGCTGCCGAGCAGAGCGAGTATGCCTGCCAGCAGATCAAAAAGGATTTTCGGCACGAAATCCGCAAACGCGTGCCCATCATACTTTACAAATCTCACAATGATTTTCAGCAGACCAATGTGATTCTTGAGATACTGGATGAAGGGGTAGGTGGATTCACCGAATTTTTTAAAAACAGAGTGGTCATGCCCTTCACCGGTTCTTATGAGGACTACCGGCACGTTCTTCACCATGAGTTGACCCACGCGGTTATGATAGACATGTTGTACGGCGGTGGGGTTGGATCCCTGATCCGGAGACAACGTTTTTTTTCTCCTCCACTCTGGTTCGTGGAGGGCCTGGCCGAGTATGAATCCTTGGGATGGGAAAAGGATGCCGACATGTTCATGCGCGATGCCACCATCAGCGGATATCTACAACCCCTCCCCTATGTACGAGGATTTCTGTTGTATAAGGAGGGCCAATCGGCGGTAAGATATATAGCCAATCGCTATGGTGGGGAGAAAATAGGAGAGATTTTGGGCAAGGCCAAGCTGCACAGAAATATGGAGAAAGCTCTGAAATCGTCTATTGGCATGGGGGTTGAAGGACTGGACGAGGAATGGAGAAAAGCTCAGCGGGTGATATACTGGCCTGAAATTGCCCGCCGCCAGGAGGCCAGGGATTTTGCTCGCCAGCTTACTGATCACACCAAGGACGGCTCTGGTTTCAACCTCAGACCTGCTTTTTCACCGCAAGGAAAAAAATTGGTTTTTTTCTCGAACAAGAGTGATTATACGGATATATATCTCCTCTCGGCCATAGATGGCCAGGTACTGGGCCGCTTGGTAAAAGGCGAGCGATGCGGAGGGCTGGAATCTCTCCGGAACTTCCGGAGCTCCATCGGTTGGTCGCCGGACGGCTCCAAGATTGCCTTCGTTGCCAAGAGTGGCGGTGGCGATGCTCTGTATCTGTTAAGAGTGCAGGACAGGAAGGTGATCAAGAAATATTGTTTTCCTATGGATCTCATCTCCTCTCCCTCATGGTCGTCGCAAGGTGACCAGATTGTCTTAAGCGGTCTTGATGACGGGTATTCCGACTTGTATCTGCTCCAGATCGAGACGGGGAAGCTGGTCCGATTGACCGAGGACCGTTATGATGACGCCGAGCCGGCTTGGTCTCCTGATGGGAACCGGATTGCTTTTTCTTCTGATCGCCCTGTTGCCCCGCAGGAAGAGGCCGACACGGTTTTTGTGTATGGGCATTATGATATTTTTATCATGGATCTTCCTGATGGTGGCATCCAACCCGCGGTGATGGCCGAGGGTCAGCAGAGATCGCCCACCTGGTCTCCCCAGGGAGATAAGCTGTGTTATACGTCCGACGAGAACGGCATCAGCAACCTATATATCATAGACCTGGAGAGCGAGGAGAGTTTTCCCATCACCGATGTGATCGGCGGTTGTTTTACACCCTCTTGGTCAGCTGATGGTGCAAGGCTGGCTTTCTCCTATTTCCAAAAGGGCGGTTGGGATTTGTACGTGATGAAGGATCCCCTGAACAATCGCTCAGAAGTGGTTGAGTTGAAACCGACTCATTTCGTGGCTGAGTTGAGGGATCAAAGGGAAATGGGCATTTCTGCAGCGGATAGTTTGCCAGCCCAATTGACAGTGGATAGCACTGCTGCGGTTCAGCAATTGCCTGCTTTCCAGAGAGATAGCCTGTTGGTTTTGACTATGGTCGATTCAGTGGCTTTGGATTCTAGCGACACGGCCCGCGGTCCATCAGCGACAGAGGAAGTGGATAGCGCTGCCGCGGTTCAGCAATTACCTGCTTTTCAAATAGACAGCTTGCTGGTTTTGAGCGAGGGTGATTCCACGACCATGGCTTTCTCCGACAGCACACCCATCACCTTAGGGCCACGGAAGTATCGGGTGAAATTCAGCCCCGATGTTTTAAGTGCCGATATGGCCTACGACACCTACTTCGGTTTGCAGGGACAATCTATGCTGGCCCTGAGCGATCTTATGGGCAACCACCGCATTTTCCTGTTGTTTACCCTCTTAAATTCTTTATCTGAGAGTGATTGTCAGCTGGCCTATTACTATCTACCCCGGCGAATCAACTACGGCATCGGGTTTTTTCACCTGAAAAACTACTTCATAGATCATTTACACCGCCTGTTTTCCGATCGGATCTACGGAGGATACCTCAGTCTGTCCAGGCCTTTCGACAAATTCAACCGGATGGACCTTAGTTTGCAGGCCCTGACCATCGAACGGCGTTACTACGATCCGCCCCTCGATGATTCCATGAATCGACTTTATAATCTTGTCGGTTCTCTGGTGCACGATACTGTCCTGTGGGGTAACACCGGGCCGGTTAACGGATCGCGGTGGAATCTGACGGCAGAATATGCTCCTCTCATCGGCGGACATGCTAGATCTTATTCAAGAATTATATTTGACCGCCGATGCTACATTGACTACCGAAAGAAGTACAATTTCGTGTACAGAATGGCGGCCGGGACAAGCCTGGGCCGGGACCCCCTGCGGTTCTATCTGGGTGGAACTTCTAACTGGCTGGATGTGGAATTTTACCGTGGAGATCACTATTACTCAGTGGAGGATATCTATTTTTCTAACAGGATAACGCCCCTGCGGGGATATAATTATAACGAGGTTCAGGGTTCCAAATTTGGGCTTGTGAACCTGGAATTTCGGTATCCGTTCATCGATTATCTGCTGGTCCACTGGCCCCTGCGTTTCGGCATACGCCGGGTTAACGGGGCTCTGTTTTTCGACATGGGCAGCGCCTGGGAGGAAACAAAGGCCTTCAAGGGAGGATCTACGGAGGGTGGTTCTCACCTGAAGGATCTGAAGACCGGCTTTGGTTTTGGGATGAGAGCCAACTTAGGTATCTTTGTGTTGCGTTTCGATGCCGCCTGGAAGACAGATTTTGATCAGGTATCAGCAAAGCCGAAGACTTACTACTCTCTGGGCGCGGAGTTCTAAGTGGAAAGGAGGGGACATGCGTTGTGCGAAGGTTGTCGGAGTCGGATTGGCCCTGATGGTATTGACCTGGGCCCTGTGGGTCGGGGCACATCAAGGAACTATGGAGATGAGAGTCCGCGGACCGGGGGAGGGCTCATATTCAACTGCCCTTACAAAGGGAGATACCATCTGGTATTCCGGATTTGAGCCGGGAGACCCCCTGGGGGTCAACGTAGACTATAATGCCAAGGCTTCGCCGGATGAGTGGCACGTGACCAAGCGAATGCTCTACGAGGGAACTACCACCTGGATGACGGCACCTGTGGACAGCTATTTCTGCCACATCGGCGACGACAGCGCCGGTTATAGCGATGGGAACGAGGTGGGTTATCAGATAGAGTTGGATCTTACCAATTACAGCGATGCCAACCTGTACTATCTGAGTGCCATGCAGGCCTATGATGTCGGGGAGGTTTATGACAAATTCGTCGTCTGGGGGACGAACGAGGGGTTGGGGAGTTCCTGGGTCAATCTGGATCCTGGGGAGGGATATGCCTGGGGTGGGGACTGGGGGACCAGCTGGTACTCTCCTGAGGACTCCTTGATCTCCCTGGCCGGTTTGGTGGGGCATGCCGGGGTGATCATCGAGTTCTGGTTTTACGCCGATTCGGGCCATCCCGAGGGTTTTGGCGTAGGCATCGACGAGATAATCATTACCGGGATACCTGCCACAGCCGTGGAGGAGGTGGAGGTTGGCTCTGCGCTCCCACATAATTTCGTCCTGGGTCGCCCATACCCGAACCCGTTTAATGCCCAGGCCTCCATCGAATATCAGGTTCCCGACGCTGAGGTCCACCTGGGGATCTACAATGTTCGAGGCCAACTGGTGAAAACCCTGGTTCAGGGGTCTATGGTGGCTGGGGATTATATTGTAACCTGGGACGGTCGGACTGAAGGAGGAGTGGAGGTGGGGAGCGGCGTGTATTTCTGTCTGCTTAGGTCTGGAGATATCGCCTTGGTCAGGAAGATGGTGTTGTTGCGCTGAGAATTTTCAGCACAGTTCCGCCCCACAAAAAAACCGCCGAGAGTTTTTGTCCCGGCGGTTTTTTTCAGATATGGAATCCGGCCATTACTTGCCGTTTGCTTTGAATTTCAGTCGCTTGGGGTCGATGTAGAAATCAGCAGATAGAACTAGCAATGCCTCGGCGCCGCCCTTGCTGAGGCTGCGCGCCCGGGAGGGTATTCCCTGGGTGATCTGCAGGGTATCTCCCTTTTCCAACTGGAGGGTGTTACCGTTCAGATCCACCTCTACTTTACCCTTAAGGATGGTGATCATCTTTTCATCGCCCACGTATCCTAGGGGATGGAAGCTAACCTCGCCGTCGAACTTCACATTGCCCACTACGAGCTTGGAATCATTCATGCCGGTGCTGAAAAAATGCAGGTCATACCCATTGCGCGATATTACCTGGCGCTTTTTCTCCGGAGCTATCTGAAAGCTCTTATCCTCATCGGTAGGTAGAAAATAAGAGGCCGGTTTTCTCAAAGCCTGGGAGATTCTATATAGGGTGTTGATGGTTGGTGAGGCCAGGCCTCGTTCCAACTCCGAGATATGAGTGGCCGTCACGTTAGAAATCTCGGAAAGCTGCTTCAGGGTGAGAAGCTTCTCTTTTCTCAACCGGTGGATTTTGCGACCCAGATCGAATTTGTCCGTCATGATCTAACCTCCTTTCAGGAATTTTCACGCAACTACTGGAGTTCA
>DAOVRJ010000172.1 GCA_030628225.1 Candidatus Zixiibacteriota bacterium
CCCGGTTGACTAAATCTGATAGCGTGCCTACTTTCTCTGCTTTCAAGATGTTATATATTTTGTCGATGCAGAGTGTCATCATCTGTTGCGGTGTGATGGCTGGTGATAGGCCATTCTTGTTGTGTGGGGGAATAGATTCCAGAGAAGTGACGGAATGCAGGATATCCGTGTCATTGCAACGCATAAATATCGCTGGAACCTGTGTGGCTTCCACCAACTCCGTATCCTTGGCCATACAACAGTGCTTGTATTTCTTCCCACTGCCGCAAGGGCAAGGCGAATTCTTCGGAACAGTTTTACCCATATTTCTATTCCTGCTTCATTACAGAATACGTTTGAGATTGGTAATTACCGCGCACTGAACCTAACACCCAAGCTCAGCCGCCCTTGACACTGCGTGTAAAGAGTCGACTACAGCGAGTCGTTTGGCCTTGCAATTATCTGTTCGCAAACCAAACAACGTATTCTCTCACTGGCCAATAATTCTTGTCAGATTTCGATGTTGCTTCGACATCACATAAAGGAAGATAACACCTTAGCTGTTATAATCCATTTGAATAATGCCAGTGGCGTATAACGGCTCGCATGTTTGCGAAGTTGCCTTTAAGCAATTTAGCGAAGCGTCGCAAACACACTGTTATACGTCGTATTTATGCTTCCTTCAAATCATAAACCATTTCAATTCTTACTTCATTACGTTCAATATCGTTATTATGATAGCAACTCAAATCACAGCCAAATAGTTTGAAGCCAAAATTTTTATAGAATTCAATCGCATTATAGTTATTGGTCTGTGTTTCTAAAATAATACTACGAGCATCAACATTCTTCGCAACCTCTTTTGCTTTTTCGATTAGTATCTTCCCATATCCTTTGTCTCTATAATCTTCAGCAACAAATATCTCAAACATTCTTAATCGCCGGGTCCAGATTTCCTTTCCAACCGTAAGCCATCCAACAATCTTATCATTATCATTGATTCCAAATATTTGACAACCGCCTTCGGTTTCGTTTTCCATCCAATCTGCAGATAAAAGTTCATCATAGTCCTTTACAATATTCTCTGCCGTTTCTGTCAATTTAAACCGAATGGTCCACCCATCTTCAGTTTCGGAATAAATCACCTTATAATATTTATCGCTGATATAATGGTAATAAAATTTAACGTTTTTACAATCTTCTTTTCTTAACTTTACTACTTTCATAATTTTCTCCAGAATAATTTAGGACAAATATGGCGTATACCTCATTTATATATGAACCCTATTCGTATTATTTCCAAATACAGGATATTATACACCCTTGGTTCGTATATCCTCAACTCTAGATGCCCATATCTTGTAAGGGGAACTCTCAATTTTAGCAATACTCCAACTTTATCCGCCCTCCTTGTGGATTACAACATCCATAAGCAGCGTGTAAACTTAACACTTCTCTTGACAATCCCCTCCCTCACTCCGCCTTACGGATTTTCATGCGGAACTTGGCGTAGGCGCCATACTCCAGGTACACTTTGTTCTTGTCCAGCAGGTCCCTGGTCCTCTCCGCTTTGTCCCTGGCCTCCTCGATCCGGTCGGTCACATTGAAGATGAAGCCGTCGCTGCCCGCCCCGGAACCGTAGGAGACCATCAGGACGCGATCGCCCGGCTTGGCCTCGTCCAGGATGGCGGTCAGCCCCATGGGCGAGGAGCCAGAGTAGGTGTTGCCCAGGGTGGGGCACAGCCAGCCCGTCTCGATCTGCTTGCGGTCAAACCCCAGCATCTTGCCCACCCGCATGGGGAACTTGCCGTTGGGCTGGTGGAAAACCACGTAGTCGAAATCACCGGGCTGGGCCCCGACCTTGTCCATGATCCCCCGGGCACAGCCGGTGACATGCCTAAAATAGGCTGGCTCGCCGGTGAACCGGCCAGCATGGCGGGGATAGTGCCGGTATTCCCGGCGCCAGAAATCGGGCGTGTCGGTCATGAAGGAATAGGTCTCCTCCACCTCGGCCAGCACGTGATCCATGCCGAAGATGAAGGCAGCGGCTCCGGCAGAGGCGGAGTATTCCAGCGCGTCTCCGGGGGCTCCCTGAGAGGTGTCCGCCCCCACGGCCAGGCCGTACTTGATCCGGCCGGACTCCACCAGCCCGAGGCAGACGAACATGGCTTCTGAGCCGGCCTTGCAGGCAAACTCGAAATCGGCGCAGTGCACCTCGGGAGTGGCCCCGATGGCCTCGGCCAGAACGGTGTCGCTGGGCTTGACGGCATAGGGATGGGACTCGGAGCCCACGTACACGGCGCCGATCTCCTGTGCGGGAATGTCCGCTCTGCTCAGGGCCTTTTTGCTGGCTTCCACAGCCATGGTGATGGTGTCCTGATCCGGAGCCGGGACGGACTTCTCCTCTAACATCAAACCTCTCTTATAACTGGGGGCATCCGCTCCCCACACCTTGGCGATCTCCTCCACTTTGATGCGAAATCTGGGCATATAAGCGCCATAACCGATGATGCCTGCCATGTAAAGCCTCCTGTCGTTTTGAGGATGGCTCCTCTGACTGCTGTGAATGACCGAAGGGGAGTTAGGGGTTAGGATTTAGGGGTTAGGTAGGGAACAAAGATTTCATGATTCCCAGCTATCCTGAAAGTTAATGCGCCAAGTTTTCTGACAAACTCTGTTTTTTCCCCAACCCCTGGTAGAGAAGGGCGGTATAGGGCCCCTAACCCCTAATCGCCTTTATTTACTTCAGGCCGTCTCCACCTCCCCCTCCTTCTCCAATCCTAACTCCTCGACAGATATTTCCCGCATCTTGAACTTCTGTATCTTCCCGGTCACCGTCATGGGGAATTCATCCACGAATTTGACATACTTGGGGACTTTGTAGTGGGCGATCTGCTGCCGGCAGAACTCCTGGATCTCCTCCGGGGTGGCCTTCTTACCCTCCTTCAGCTTGATCCAGACAGCCACCTCCTCGCCGAATTTTCGGCTGGCAACGCCGAAGACCTGGGCGTCGCTTACCTTGGGATGGGTATACAGGAACTCCTCGATCTCCCGGGGAGAGATGTTCTCGCCCCCGCGGATGATCATATCCTTGATCCGGCCGGTGATCTTGCAATAGCCGTCCTCATCCATGGTGGCCATGTCTCCGGTATGGATCCATCTGGCCTCGTCAATGACTTTCTCCGTTGCCTCGGGGTTGTTGTAATACCCTCTCATGACCTGGTACCCCCGACAGCACAGCTCCCCCTCCTGACCCATGGGCACGATGACCCCTGTCTCCGGATTCACGATCTTCACCTCGGTATGCGGCAAGGGGGGACCCACGGTGGAGGTGCGCAGTTTGATGGAGGCATTGTAGGGAGTCTGGGTGATCACCGGAGAGGTCTCTGTCTGGCCGTAAGCGATGGTCATCTCCTTGGCGTACATCAAACTGACCACCTTTTTCATCACCTCGATGGGACAGGGCGACCCGGCCATGATGCCCGTCCTGAGGGTGCTCAGGTTGAACTTCTCGAACTCGGGGTGCTCCAGCTCGGCGATGAACATGGTGGGAACGCCATGAATGGCAGTGCATTTCTCCTTCTCCACCGCCTTGAGCGTGGCCAGGGGATCGAAATACTCGCTGGGTATCACCATGGCCGACCCGTGCGTGACGCAGGCCAAATTCCCCAGGATCATCCCGAAGCAGTGGTAGAAAGGCACGGGGATGCACAGGCGATCCTTGTGGGAGAACTTCATGGCCTCGCCGACGAAAAAGGCGTTGTTGAGGATGTTGTGGTGCGTGAGAGAGGTTCCCTTGGGCAACCCCGTGGTCCCGGAGGTGTACTGGATGTTGATTACCTCGTCGGCATCCAGGGTAAACGCCCTCTGGCTCAGCTCTTCGTCGGTCACCGACTCGCCCAGCTTCAAGAACTCCTCCCAGGTCCACATGCCGGGCTGGGCTTTCTTGCCCAGCAGGATGACGTTCTTCAGGAAGGGCAGCTTTTTAGATTTGATCTGGCCGGGCTGGGCCTTTTTTACATCCGGGCAGACCTTGTAAAGCATGGAAACGTAATCAGACGTCTTGAATTTCTCCATGAGCACCAAGGTCTGGGTCTCGGAATCCTTCAGGCCATATTCCAGCTCGTGGCTGCGATAGGCCGGATTTACGGTGACCAGAATGGCCCCGATCATGGACGTGGAGAACTGAGCGATCACCCACTCCGGATAATTGTGTGCCCAGATGGCCACACGATCGCCCTTTTTAACGCCCAATTTCAAAAAGCTCTTGGCCGCCTGACCGCAGACGCCCAGAAATTGACGGTAGGTCAGGCGCACATCCTCCAACGGCGCCACCAGGGCCTCGCTATCCGGATATCGCTCGGTGATCTCCTTCAGCATCTCCCCGATGGTCATGCCCACAAGTTTGACCTCGGAGCCCACATATGCATAGCTGGGTCTTCTCTTGGCCTCCTTGGCCCACTCCTTTTTCTTCAGCTCGCCGCGGCGGATCTTTCCGCTGATGGTCTTGGGCAGATCATTGACATACTCGATTATCCGCGGATATTTATACGGAGCCGTCACCTCCCGTGCGTGCTGCTGAAGCTGCTTGGTTAGCTCATCGGAGGGAGATTGACCCGACTTGAGAACCACAAAGGCCTTGACGACCTCTCCCCGCACGGGATCGGGGCTGGCCACTACGGCCGATTCGGCCACGGCCGGGTGCTCCACAAGGGCGCTCTCCACCTCAAAGGGACCAATGCGATAGCCTGAGGAGATGATCACGTCGTCGGCACGGCCAACGAACCAGAAATAGCCATCCTCATCCCGGTAAGCCTTGTCCCCGGTGTAATACCAGTCGCCGGAGAAAACCCGGGACATCTCCTCTGGCTCTTTCCAGTATTCCTTGAACAGACCCACCGGTCGTTCTGGCTTCACTCGGACGCCGATGCAGCCCTCCTCGTTGGGACCCAACACCTTCCCATCCTCGTCCACGATCTGTACGTCGAACCCGGGGGTCGGTTTGCCCATGGAACCAGGCCGGATGGGCAGGCAGCGGAAGTTGGCCACCAGGTTCACCGTCTCGGTCTGGCCATACCCGTCGTAGATCTTCAGGCCGGTGGCATCCTCCCACACCTTCATCACCTCGGGGTTCAGCGGCTCCCCGGCGCTGAGACAATGACGAAGGTTGCTCAAATCGTACTTCTTCAGGTCCTCCAGAATCATCATCCGGTACCCGGTGGGCGGAGCACAGAATGTGGTGATGCCGTAGCGCTCCAGGATCCTGAGGGTCTTGGCGGAGTCGAACTTGCCCTTGCTGTTGTGATGGAAAACCGTGGCTCCCAGGGTCCACTGGCCGAACAGGCTACCCCAGGCCGCCTTGGCCCAGCCGGTGTCCGTCAGCGTCCAGTGCAGGTCCGTGGGCTTCAGATCCTGCCAGAATGTGGCGGTGATGATATGGCCGATGGCGTATGATGCCTGGGTGTGCATGACCATCTTGGGATATGATACGGTGCCTGAGGTGAAATACAAAAGCATGGCGTCATCGCTCCTAGTCTGGGGCATCCTGGCCAGCTGAGCCGGAGCTTCG